>JASLRP010000170.1 GCA_030743915.1 SAR202 cluster bacterium
CAGGTCCATCAACGCTGACATCAACTCCAACACCGACACAGCAGCCGCATACACTCAGAAGAAGAGCACACGCTGGCCTGAGAAGTACCTCACCGACGACTCAGTTTCTGGCGGACTGTATGCAGAAGAGTTCCGCACCGCGACCTCAACCGAAACCTCCAGAGTTCGCCAGGTTAACATCACAGACCTGGACGGCACGGTGGTATCCCGCCAGACATTGCTCACCAAGTACACATCCATCGACTTCGGTGTGCTGACAGGAACCGACACGACAGACAGCCGGGCCAAGGCCTTTTTGACCAAAGAGCCCAAGGGTGTTGACAGTCTCAGCGCCAGCGAGTTCCACGACTTCCTGTGGCTCTTTGAGAAGATCACATCTGCCAAGGGCAGCAGCGAAGACGACGGGCGCAGGGCGGTGGTTTTCAAGCTGACCAAGGTTGAAGAGGACGAGAACGCGACGACCCTTCCCAGCAGCGGAAGCGCCAAGCAGGTCATCCTCACATACGAGCAGATTTTCTAAAAATCTCGGGAGTTGAGCGCAAAAGATGGGCGGAGGTCAAAGCATCTTCGCCCATCTTTTATTGCCTGATCAGCGCATCTGCGTAGCCACTGGCTGATACTCCCAATTCCCCAGCCACGAGCAAACCTGCAAAGCCCTCATCAGAGAGTCCTCTACCCGAGTTGCCGATAGCCTCCCCTCCAAACCTCTGCTCCTCCAATGACCCTCCCCGCTCGAAAAGTTGACGTCTGATCGAGTCTTGTTTAGTCTCTCGGATATGGTTTCGCGGTGGGCCCTTACGGCGCGGCAACACCGCGAACTGTTGACGCCAATCGTTACGCCAGTCGCCACTGGCTCTGGAGGAGTAATCGGCATGGAATTCTGGACAGAGCAGCAGCTCAGTTCCATTCACAAGATGCTCAACCCTCGCTCGATCGCGGTGGTTGGGGCGACCGAACGCATGCAGTATGGGGGCCGATTCCTGAGGTCGGCGCTCGGAGCGGGTGATCGCGTTAATCTCTATCCCGTCAATCCTCGCTACGACGAGCTTATGGGACTCCGATGCTATGCCAGCGTATCTGACCTGCCTGAGAGTCCAGACCTGGTGGGGATAATCGTTCCGTACCACAGGGTGATTCCGGTCCTGCAGGAAAGCGCCGAAAAAGGCGCCGGATCGGCAATTGTAATCTCCGCGGGATTCTCCGAGCGCGCTGAGGAGGACCGACACCAGCTACAGATTGAGCTTGGCAATCTTGCGAGAGAGTCCGGCGTGCGGATATCGGGACCAAACTGCCTCGGCCTGGCAAACGTCAAGGAAGGCATCTGGGCCTGCTCGTCCTCATCGACCGTGTTCGAGAAATTAAACACCGGAAACATCGGCCTGGTGTGCCAGAGCGGCGCGTCTGCATTTGGCCCCTTCCTGTCCAGGGCCATCGGTCGAGGAATCGGCTATTCCTACATCATCTCGACAGGGAATGAGGCCGACCTGGAAGCCTCAGACTTCGCGCGATACCTTCTCGACGACGACAACACCAAGGTGATCGCCATGTTCGTCGAGGGTTTCAAGGACGCCAGGAAATTCCTCGAAGTGGCCCGGCTTGCGGCTCAGCAAGGCAAGCCAATCGTGTTAATCAAGATCGGACGATCCGACCTCGGAGCGCGCGCCGCGCAGGCGCACACCGCGTCGTTCACAGGCGTGGATGCGACATATGACGCGGCATTCAAACAGCACGGAGTGACGCGAGTCGCAGACTGGGACCAACTATTGGAGGTGTCACAGATGCTCGCCGACAGTCCGAAACCTTCAGCGCCTGGAATCGCGGTCATTTCGCACTCAGGGGGTGTGTGTTCCCTGACGGCGGACGTCTTTGGGGACGAAGGACTCGACCTCCCCGACCTGTCCGACGAAGCCAGGGACGCCATCAACGAGATTCTCGCGGGATTCGGATGGGCGGGCAACCCTGCGGACATCACCGGACACGCCAGCAGAGACACGGTCGAACTGATCATGGAGCATCTGATCAGCGAGACGAAAGTGGGCGCGATGGTGGTCGCAAGCTCCGCCAGCAACGAGCAGGCAGAGCATGTCGTGGACGTCGCGGGCAGGCACGACAAGACTGTCGCGTACCTTCACACCGGAAACGAGTTGGGAGCGCCCACCGGACTGGACACTCTGAAAGGCGCGGGGATTCCTGTGTTCTACAGTCCGGAGAATCTGGCCTCTGCCTTTCGAAAGCTGCACGACTACCACAATTGGCGAGACCGCAGGTTGAAATTCGGTTTTGGGACCGCGCCTGCTATGTCGGAAGCTCAACAGAACATCGCCGACAATCTTCGCGCGCCCGATCAAAAAACTCTGACTGAGTGCCGTTGGAAAGACCTGCTGGCGGGTTGGGGAATCGCTGAGACTGAGGAAGAGATGGCGTTTGGCGCCTTCGAGGTAATGATCGGCGTGAAACCCGACCCTCAACTCGGTCCCGTCCTGATATACGGAATGGGCGGCATATTCGCCGACATGATGACTGACCTGGCCCTCCGCGTCTGCCCCATATCCAGACAGGACGCCCAGGAGATGGTGGACGAGGTATCAGGCAGTCGTATCCTATCGGGATTAAACGGCCAGCCAAAGCGAGACATCGAAGGCCTTGTAGATGCGCTGGTCCGAGTCTCAGATCTGGCCATCAACCTCGAAGGTATCGTAGATGAGATTGAAATAAACCCGCTGGCTGTGCTTCCCCATGGCCAAGGCGTTCAGGCTGTTGAAGCTCAGGTCACGCTGGCGCCGTGATGTTAGCCTGAAAGGCGACGTTCACGACAACAAAACCCGTTAGCCTCGTGATATCGTCTTCCTCGGCAAACTCCCCTGCCAGCGCCTTATAGCGTCGCCACTCGCTTGTTTTCGAACTGTTTCCAGTCCCATTCGGCGCCCCAACCGGGAGCGTCTGGAAAGGTGACCCAGCCTTCATCTGGCACGGCGGGGTTCATCAGTCCGATCTCTTCGGCCATCTTGGCGCCTTCAAAAGGCGGCGAGGTCTCGAACCATCGAATGTTTCCGATGCCGCAATTCAGGTGAGCGTGAACAAGGCCAAACAGCGGCCCGTATGCGTTCGGTTCGACATTCGCGTTGTGCATCTCGGCGAAATTGGCGAGCTTGAGCAAAGGCGTGGTTCCGTGGCGTCCATGCACCCTCAAGACGTCCACGGCGCCCGATCTCAACCATAGAGCGCTCAATTCAGGATCGTGCATCAAGGTCTCGGCGCCAGCAACCGGAATATCCAGCGCGTCGGAGAGACGAACGTAATTCTCCAGTTGACGATCTGGCAACGGCTCCTCCAACCAGATAAATTCCGCCTCCTCCAGAGCGCGTCCAACCTTCAAAGCCTCTTCGTAGGAGTAACTGGTCAGGGCCGCATCGTGCATGAGTCCGACATCATCTCCGAAGGATTTTCGAAGCTCGTGGAACAGCCTGATGTTCTCTTTGGCGCCATAAGGCAGGTGATCTTTGAGAACTGTGAAACCATCTTCCAGAGCAGATTCGCCACTCTCCACCAGCGCTTCCAGAGATCCCCCGGTGATGTTGAAATAGGCCTGAACTCGATCTTTTGCGCCGCCCAGCAACTGCGCAACGGGCAGTCCTGACACCTTTCCGGCAATATCCCACAGGCAGTTATCGAACCCGCCGAACCAGGCAGGGTCATAGAACCGGGCCACAGAACGCAGCTTTGAGTAAATGCGCTCTCTGTTGAGCGGGTCCTCTCCGATGGTCACCTGCCTTAACTGGTCCAGTTGCTGTGGCGTCATCTCGGTGTAGCGCCAGTCCCCAACCGTGCAGATTCCCTCGACTCCTTCATCCGTCTTTACGTGGATTATCTGCACAGGAATCAGACCGCTTGACGCGCTGTAACTCTGCCATCGGGGAGCGCTGGCTGTCCCGGTGTTCATTGCTCGTATCTTTGACCGATAAATTGGCAACTCGAACACAGATATTTCAATCGACTCGATCTTCATGCGGCTCTGCCTTCTAGTAGTTTCTCATCGGATAGCGTCAGGATTCTCTCGCAGCCTCTGGATTAACGCAGGACGGCATTTCTCCGCCCGACAACGCCCCGATGACATTCTCCGCCGTTAGCATCCCCATTTTCCGTATGGTGGACGAACTGGCGCTTGATATATGAGGCGATATCACCACGTTGGGCAGGGTCAATAGCGGATCGTCAAAGGGAATCGGCTCAGGGTCTGTGACATCCAGCGCGGCTCCGGCGATCTTGCCTTTGCTTGCGGCGTCGTACAGCGCTGCCGGGTCCACAGTGGGGCCTCTGGTCGTGTTAATGAGGAACGAGTGGGGCTGCATCAACTCAAGCTCGCGCGCACCAATTAAGCGTTCGGTTTCGGCGGTCAGAGGGACGTGCAGGGACACGAAGTCCGATTCTCTCAGCACAGCGTCAATGTCGGGCCTCCATTCGACGCCCAACTGTTCTTCCACTTCCGGTTTGCGAGTTCGGGAATAGTAGATGACTCTCATGTCGAACGCCCCGGCCCGGCGAGCGACGGCGGTCCCGATTAGACCCAGGCCGATGATGCCCAACGTGGCCCCGTGAACGTCTGTGCCCAGGTATGGAATCTGGTCGAACATCTTCCACTCTCCGGCATGGATTTGCCTGTCGCCGTATGTGATGTTTCTCGCCACTGAGAGCATTAGCCCGAACGTGAAGTCGGCGCACGACTCGTGCAGCACGCCAGGGGTGTTGGACACCAGAACTCCGTGCTTCGTGGCCTCGCCGATGTCGATGTTGTCCATTCCCACAGCGCGGTTCGCCACCACTTTGAGATTTGGGGCCTGGTCCAGCAGTTCCTTATCGACGATGTCTGTAATCTCCGTGATCATGCCATCGCTCTCGCGCGCTTTTTGAAGCATGACCTCTCGTGGAGGAGCGGAGCGTTCTTTCCAAACCTCGACGTCCAGTACCTGCTCCAGATGCGCAATTGCGTCGGTGATGATGTGTTCGCGTGTCACGAAGACCTTTTTGTCTGAAATTTCGGACATATTCCTCGCCTGTGTAGATTGTTGGGCAGGGGCGATTGACTAACAGTTATTCCGCGTCGGCTGCAACGAACTTCATGGACAGCGAGTTGATGCAATGACGGGCGTTCGTCTCTGTGAAACGCTCACCCATGAATACGTGACCCAGATGCCCTTCGCAGTTGGCGCACGAAACCTCCGTTCGCATACCGTCAGGGTCGGGGTGACTGGTTACAGCCCCCGGAATCTCTTTATCGAAGGCGGGCCAGCCGCAGTGGGCGTCGAACTTGTCCACGGACCGGTACAGTTCGGCGTTGCACTTCCGGCAGATGTAGGTGCCAGTTTCATAAAAGTCGTCATACTCGCCTGTGAATGGATACTCGGTGCCTTTCATCTCGATTACGTAACGCTCTTGCTGAGTTAGCTCGTTATATTTTGGCTTGACCATCTAAGTGTTTCCTTTCTCTCAAATATGAGAACCAGCGGACAAATGAGACAGCTTGGTGGCTGAGCGGGCTATCTTGTATGCACTCGACATTATACCCGCTTTGCGACTCGAAAAGAGGCAGCCTCAATCCTTCGCGAGAGTCCGATGTCACGAACTCGCTATGTGGCCGCCAAATGGAATATGCTAGGCGCAATCAATTTCAAGATGCCAAGGGGGAGAACATGGCAGACCTGCGATTCGGCGCATTCCTCGCGCCACATCATCCCATCGGCGAGCACCCGATGTTGCAGATACAGAGCGACCTGGCGTTCGTGGAGCATATCGAACGGTTGGGATACGACGAGTTCTGGTGCGGAGAGCATCACTCAACCGGTTGGGAGATCATCGCGTCTCCTGAGCTATTCCTGGCAGCAGCGGCCGAGCGCACGAACCGGATCATGCTCGGCACAGGCGTTGTCTCGTTGCCCTACCACCACCCATACATGGTCGCTCAACGGATAGTCCAACTCGATTACCAGTCTCGCGGCAGGGTGATCTTCGGTTCCGGTCCCGGAGCGCTTCCTTCCGACGCACACACGCTGGGAGTTGACCCGATGCTCCTGCGCGACAGACAGGATGAGGCGATGGGCGTCATTCGCCGCCTGTTCGAAGGAGGAGAGAGGTTCAGTTACGAATCCGAGTGGTTCACGATGCGGGACGCGAAACTGCAGCTAACGCCGCTTCAGAAGAACATGGAGTTCGCCGTCGCTTCGATTGTCAGCCCATCCGGGATGACGCTGGCAGGCAAGCACGAGGCAGGCATACTTTCGATAGGGTCGCTGTCCGCCGACGGCATCCGAGCCTTGCCGACACAGTGGAGTTTTGCAGAGGAGTCGGCGGCCAAGCATGGCAACACGGTTGATCGCAAGAACTGGCGAATCGTGCTCAACTGGCACATAGCCGAAACTCGGGACAAGGCCCGGGAACAGGCGCGGGACGGCCTGATGCGCCACAACAACGAGTACAGCGTCGGAACGCTTGCCGGCGGCGACGGCGTGATCTACAAGACTCCGGACGACGCCGTGGACGGCGTGGCATTTTCCGACGAGAGCACCGCCGTCATCGGCACTCCCGATGATCTGATCGCCAGGATACGCCAGATGATGGAGATCACCGGCGGCTTCGGCTGCGTCATCGGTTTCGTCCACGACTGGGCGAACCGCGAGGACACGCTACGAAGCTGGGATATGGTCGCGCGCTACGTGATTCCCGAGGTCAACGGCCTGCTGGACGACTATCGCGAGTCGAACAAGTTCGTCATCGATAATCGCACAACCTGGCTGCGCGCCGGAGACGCCGTCGCCAGCAAAATCCGTGAGAATGAACGCGCCCTGGCTGCCGCGCAACTGGACGAGTCAGAGGGCAGGCCGGTGCTGAGGGGCGGACGCAGCATTACGCCGGGTGTCGCAAACACCGAGCAGAAGGAATAGCTCAAACCGTCAAAATAAATACGGGGCGCTCTCAGTAAGTCTGTTGGGCGCCCCGCATCGTTTCAAGGGTTACTAGAACGTGGCTATGGGGTTCACGGGCGATCCGGTGCCGCCGTTGACCACCAGTGGGGCGATGGTCAGAAGGAACTCGTAGCGCCCGGTTTCGGCGCACACTTCTGACAGTCGTTCGAAATTCGCGTTGTCCAACAGCGGCATGCCCATATGAGGAATCACAACCTCGTGGATCACGATTCGGGCCGGATATTCGTAGTGCTGATGCCCTGCTTCCTGAAGGTCCCAGCCCAGCATCGCGGCGTTGGTGTCGTAGAGGTACTCGATTATCGAAGGGGCGTTTCCAGGCGTGTTCGGCGGGAACGAGAACTGGTGGTCCGGGTTGGCAGCCCAGAATTTGTCTGAACCGGAACGCACCAGCACGATGTCCCCATCTCGTGGCGTGATGCCCTTGGACGATGCCCAGTCCTCCAGGTCCCAGCCCTCCACGGGATGGTCGATTTCCAGATAGTCCTGGCCTCGCATCCGGGGAATGTCGTACAGAACGCCGCGAGTCACGATTCCATCGCGCCAGTTTTCAACCGAGTTGGTGAGCGCGCCGTCATCGGTTATCAGGGCGGGGTCTCGGTCATTGTAGATGCGACCACCTTCGCTGGAGTCTTTGGTGAAAATATGGCACAGGGCGTCGATGTGGGTATTCACAAAACCATGATACGAAACGCCGACATAGTCGCCAGACCCGGTTGCGCCAACCGACATCCGATGATCGGCTGGCCGCCCATTGCGCCTTTCGTCAGAGACGACAGCGGCCGTCGCCAGAGGGTTGGCGCACGAGACCGTCCTGCCATCCTGGACCAGTCCCACAGCGTGCTTGGTCCCTTCCCGTGTTATGTGGTTGAGGGTGCCAAACTGGTCGTCATCGCCCCATCGGCCCCAGTTATTGAACCTGACTTTGTAGTCGTCGTACTCTTCCAGCGTCGTTGGTTTTCGGTCACTTAGCCCCATATTTCAAATCCTCGTGTCGATAAATTTACGGCTATCAATGGCAGTCTTGCCGACCGCCATGATAATACGATGCGAACGCAATTGAAACCCGCTCAGGGCAGGCCTATCATTTCGGTCTTCCCGCCCAGCGCGAGCGTCCCATTGCCATCTACCCACTCCCCCATGCCATCGGGTTTGATGGTCGCAAGGTAGTTCGACCATCCTGTTTCGTCGTGAAAGTACAGTTCCGCCATTCCGGCATAGAGTTCGTCCAGGGGGTCGATACTGTGGCTCACGACGTACCTGAAGCCGCCTACCGCCTCCATCACCGACTTCACGTTGGGCACATGGATGGTGAGCCAATGGTCGTAGAATCTTTCGAAGTCTGATCCTTCTTTGGCCTTCACCAGATAGCTCACCTTGTAGAAGCCGGAGCGCGTCGTAGGATATGGCGCGTTGAGGGTCAGAGGCTCGACGCTCAGATTCTCCGAGCCGTCCATCACGATATATTCCGTGGTGGCCCAGGGAAGGTATGGCTCCGCTCTCTCCTGGAACGAGTCCGTCGGCGTGGTCCCGCTGGGAAACTCGGGCTTCGGGAGAGGTTCGGGCCACCACAACTGAGCCACTCCATCCCAGGGATGCTCGCCGTTGTCGTCGGCATCGAAAAGGGTGGCGATGTATCGTCGCGCAAAAGCATTGCCCTTCACGGCATTGTTCTTTTGCCCTTGGATAACGGCGGGCATGTGATTGGCGAACCAATGGGCCACCAACTCCTCTCTGGACGTTGTGGGCCTGCGCCTGATGAGATATAGCATTTTGGCTCCCCGAGTTGCCTCGGGAGGATTTGAAACTGACGGCGCGTTCATGAGGGACTCTCCTTGTGGGTCGAGTGAGGATAACGGTTTCAATCGACATGTTAATATTGGCTTCTCGGCCATGCAACTCTGAATCTTCAAGATCGAACAGGGACCATTCACAATGCTGAAAGTCGAACGCTTCTCCACGAACCCGATTATCACTCCGAGCCTCGACGAGAAGATCGGGACCAACATCAACGGGCCGTCACTGATCAGGACGCCCGACTGGCTCCCGAACCCGCTGGGCAGGTACCATCTGTACTTCGCCCACCACCGGGGCAAGTACATACGCCTCGCCTACGCTGACAACCTCGAAGGACCGTGGACGACATACGGCCCTGGAGTTCTGGATCTCAAAGACTCCTTCTTCGCCAACTCCGAGGACTGGCACCACGTCGCGTCTCCCGATGCCCATGTGGACGACGACGCCCGCGAGATCCGAATGTACTACCACGGCGTCGAGAGTGGGAGGAACCAGCTATCGAGGGTTGCGATCAGCAGTGACGGGATCAACTTCACGGCGCGGAAAGAGATTCTTGGGAGTTCCTACCTCAGGGTCATCCAGCACGGTGGCCGCCACTATGCGCTGGGCATGCCCGGTCACATTTACAGGTCGATGGACGGCCTCACGGGGTTCGAACACGGGCCGACGCTGTTCAGCAAAGACATGCGTCACTGCGCTCTCCAACTCGATGGGGACACGCTGAATATCTTCTACTCCAACGTTGGCGACATCCCGGAACGCATTCTTCTGGCGACGATTGACCTGACTCAAGATTGGATGGACTGGAAGGAGTCGGAGCCAGTGATAATTCTTGAGCCTGAAATGGACTACGAGGGAGCGAAGCAACCTCTGGAGCCGTCAGCGCGCGGCCCCATCAACGTCAGTGTTCGGCAACTGCGGGACCCTGCCATCTTCCTCGAAGATGGCAACGTCTATCTGCTATATTGTGTCGCCGGCGAGGACGGCATCGGCATCGCGAAGCTGTCCAATGTGTAGCTTGTGGCCGTCAATCACTTTGGGTGGGCGTCGGCAATTCATGGTTGAACGCGACCGTGTCTTCGGACGCAAGAGCATGGCATTGCTCATCTGAATATCCGAGGATATCGGCAAGGATGTGGCGGCTATCCTGACCCATCAGGCGGGAAGGTTCCCAGCTGGACTTGTCTGTATAGTTGCCAGGTATGGACTGCCCCTCGTATTGCTTGGGGCCGTGCTCATATTCATCCAACTCAACGAAGAAGTCCCGTTCAGTCAGATGCGGATCACTGAGAAGTTGTCGGCTGTTGGCGACCCTCCCGGCGGGCACGCCGGCGTCCTGAAGAAGGTTCATTAATTCATCGACTTCGCGATTCTCGACCCATTCCGAAATCACACTGTCGATGAATCCCTCGTCGCGTTTCCTCTCCTCCAACTCCGAGAACCGGGGATCGCGCAATCTGTCGTCATCCACCACAGAACAGAGAGCAAGCCATTCCTGGTTGTTCGTCACCGAGATCGCGATCCAACGATCGTCACCTGCGGCGCGGTATGCGCCGTGCGGGGCCTGATCAGGATGCTTGTTGCCACGAATGTCGGGTTCGTAGGAACCGGTTGAACTGGCGACCAGGAATTCTCCCGTCGTTATCGCGCCGCCTGCGGCCAGGGCAATGTCGATGAACTGACCGCTGCCTGTGGCGCTCCTCTTGCGGAGCGACGCCAACACGGCGCCCACGGCATGGAGTCCCGAAATGGGGTCTCCGTAGGCTATGCCTGTCGGCATCGGCACGGACGGATCGTAGCCTATCAGCGAAGGTATTCCCGCCACGGCCTCCGCTGTCGTGCCGTATGCAGGGTACTCGGAATATGGGCCTTCCATCCCGAAACCGGGCATGGAGCACATCACGATGTTGGGGTTGATCGACGTGAGTTCATCGTAGGCAAGCCGAAGGTTTCGCATCACCCTCGGACGAAAATTCTCGATCACCACGTCCGAAACCGCCACCAGGTCCTTGAAGACTCTTTTTCCTTCGTCCTTGTCCAGTCGCAAGCCCAGACTGAGCTTGTTTCGATTGAGCTTGTTGTTGATTCCGTTGCTGGGCACGTTGGGCGTTCTTGGGTCGGATATCTTGATGATCTGAGCGCCGAAATCTCCCAGGATGCGGGTCGCCAGAGGGCCGGCCCAGACCCTGGTGAGGTCCAGCACGCGAAGATCGGAGAGGCTGCCGCCGTTGACATGTCCAGAGTTGTTCACGCCTGCCCTCCCAGAACATCAGAGGTGTGTTCGCCAAGCAGCGGAGCCCTTGTCACCATTGGCTTGATTTCAGACATCAAGAATGGGAAAGTGGGGTATTGGGCCTCTCCGGCCACGGGATGGCCCAACTGTTGAAACAGGTCCCGCTGGACGAACTGGGGGTCCTTCAAGACCTCGTAGAGATTGAGAACAGGGGCCGTCGGTATGAACCACTCCTCGGAACTCTCCAGGAAAACCTCCTGCCTGGTCTTGCCCTTCATCCAGTCGATAATCAGGCCGTCGAGCGTGTCTGCATGCTGGCTTCTCTTCATACGAGTGTCGTAACGCGGATCGCTCAGCAGGTCCTCGCGGCCCAGCATCCGGCATAGACGTTCCCACTGGTCCTCTGCGGAGACTCCGAAAGCGACGTACCCATCGTCGCAGGGCACGGTCGTTATCCCGTATGAAGCGAACGGCCCGACTTTGTTCCACTGAAGGCCGTTTCTGTTCCTGACCACCCCTGAATACGTCTCCATCTCGAAGGTGAACTGGTGAAGCGCTCCGAGATTCTCCATCATTGCTATCTCAAGAAACTGTCCCCGACCGCTCCTGCTCCTTTCCCACAGCGCGATTTCGACGGCATTGTGGGCGTTCAGGCCAGTCAGATAGTCTGGTTGGTGACCGGGCAGCATCAGTGGCTCCTCTAAAGTGTTGCC
>JASLRP010000171.1 GCA_030743915.1 SAR202 cluster bacterium
CTTTTGCTGATCGGCACGTACCGAGATGTCGAGCTTAATCGACAGCACCCGCTGGCTGAAACCTTGGGAGAACTCACCCGTGAGCGGCTATTTGAGCGCATTCTACTCAGAGGTCTCACCCTCGATGATGTGACACGGTTCATCCAGGTCACATCCGGCATCGAACCTCCTGGCGCTCTCGCTCGTGCCGTCCACAGCCAGACCGAGGGCAATCCTCTTTTTGTCACCGAGGTGGTCAGACTGTTGGTCCAAGAGGGTGAGTTGACCGCTCAGAACGTCCGGGAACGGGAGTCGTGGGAGATTCGTGTCCCGGAGGGTGTTCGCGAGGTGCTGGGGCGCAGGCTGAACCGTCTGTCTGAACGGTGTAACGAGACTCTGACCATCGCGTCGGTTGTAGGACGTGAGTTCACCCTTGAACAGCTTGATGGGCTAATAGAAGACCTCAACCAGGACATGCTCCTGGATGTTTTGGAGGAAGGTCTGACTGCGCGGGTGATCGAGGAACTTCCAACGACCGTTGGCCTGTACCAGTTCACCCATGCCCTGATCCAGGAGACACTAACAGACGAGCTATCGCTGACCCGACGCGTGCGACTCCACGCTCGCATCGCCGAAGTTCTCGAGAAGCTATACGCCAACGATCTTGAGTCTCGCGCCGCTGAACTTGCCCACCACTTCGCCCAGGCTGAGACCATCCACGGGACAGATAAACTTGTCCGATACTCCATCATCGCCGGAAACAAGGCCTTTAACAACTACGCTTATGAGGAAGCCGCGGATCATTTCGGGACGGCCCTAGCGTCCCTCGAAGATACCCCAATGGACATGAGCAAAGCGGAATTGACGTTTGGGCAGGGACGCTCTGAGCTTTCGATGTTTGACACACAAGCAGGCTGGCGGCATCTGAAACTAGCATTCGATTATTACATCGATGTGGGAGAGAACAGCAAAGCAGTTCAGATTGCGCAGTATCCGTTCAGCCCAGTGACACACTTCCCCGACGACCTGGAAGAATTGCTTACGAGGGCGTTGAAGATTGTGCCCGAAGGGTCCATCGAGTCGGTGAAAATTCTCTCGACGTACGGGAGAGTTCTGTCCAACGTTCATGGTGACTATGAAAAGTCCCACGAGGCCTTCGACATGTCGATAGACATCTCTCGCCGAGAGCAGGACTACGATCTTGAAATGTTCAGCCTGGCAGCCGCTGCGGCAGGAGACGCCTATGACGCCAACTGGGAACGATGCGCAGAACGATGCATGGAAGGACTGGAGTTGCGCGACAAGTCCAACGACCTGTATGCGTTGAACGGCATTCTCGGATTCTTAGTCAGGGCATTAATCGTTACCGGTCGTCCAGAAATCGCAACAGAGTATGCCCGAGAACTGCTTCCACTGGCCGAGACATTCCGTGATCGTAACGCTCTTACCACCGATTACTGGCTGAACGGCGTCGTGGCTCGGATGCGCGGAGATTGGCAGGAAACCAGGCGTTTGACCAATATTGCCATGGACTGGGCCCCCGGTGACGACAGGCCCCTGGGAACGCGAATATTGATGGAATACGACTTGGGTGAAACCGATGCCGGGGAGTCGTTTTTGAATCGCCCAACCATCCGTGTGCAGAACAGCACGGCGGATATCGAGTTAATCTATCCGTTGATTCACCGAATTCAGGGAGATGATGTCGGCGTCGCCTTGTCCAAAGAGTTTTACAGTGACATGTTGAGCCACCCTCATCCACCTCCAATGGAAGCATACCTGGCAAACACCTCTCTAGGTCTTATCGCCGTGGCGGAAAGCGACATCGAATCAGTCCGGCGTTGCTACACGGCATTGACACCTCACTCGGGAATACTTGTATGGTTCGCTTTCATTTGTGTGGATAGGGTGTTGGGCATCCTGGCGTCGGCGCTCGGCGAATTCGAAACAGCCGACGGCCATTTCGCCGACTCGGTGGCGTTCTGCCGAAAGGCCGGCTACCGCCCTGAACTGTCCTGGTCTCTCCGCGACTACGCCGAGATGCTCCTTGAGCGCGACGAACCCGGAGACCAGCAGCGAGCAACCCAATTGCTGGACGAATCCCTCCAGGTATCCACCGACCTGGGCATGCGCCCCCTCATGGAAAAAGCGCTGTCCAAACGGGACATCCTGAAAGCGTAAACATGACCAGCAACTGGATTCAACAACAGATAGAAAAGCTGCTTGACGAGGCCGGGGCAGCGATTTCCCAGCTTGATTGGGAGACAACCCGCCAACGCGCCCTCGTCATTCTCGGATTGGATGAAGCCAACGTCGATGCGCTCGCCCTGTTGGAAGCCGCCGAACGCAATCTGGGAAATTCAGCAACACCACGTCCGACTCATGCGGCCCAGGTTGTTCAACGAGCGGATGCGCCAATCGAAGACAAGCCAGCATCCTTCGCCGACGGACGCTATCAGGTGCAAAGATTCCTGGGTGAGGGCGGCAAGAAGATGGTTTATCTCGCTCAGGACGCCCTGCTCGATAGAGATGTTGCCTTCGCTCTAATCAAGACCGACGGACTGGACGACGTGTCCAGAACGCGCATATCCCGCGAGGCCCAGGCGATGGGGCGCCTTGGCTCCCATCCCCACATCGTCACGGTCTTTGACCTGGGAGAACACGAGAGCCAGCCATTCATGGTCACAGAACTCATGGGCGGCGGCGATGTAGAAGGCGTCCTGGAAGACGCCGAAGGCGGGAAGCTGTCTCTTGAGCAATCCATCTCAATAGCAGTCGAGACCTGCAGGGGTCTGGAGTTCGCCCATTCACGAGGCATCATCCATCGTGATCTCAAGCCCGGCAACGTCTGGCTCACTGCCGATGGGGCCGCCAAGATCGGAGACTTCGGTCTGGCCGTGGCTATGGATCGTTCCCGCCTGACCGCCGAGGGCATGATGGTCGGAACCGTCTCCTACATGCCGCCTGAACAGGCTATGGGGGGCGAGGTGACACCGAAGGCAGACCTCTACTCTCTCGGCGCGATGCTCTACGAGATGGTCTGCGGTCGCCCCCCGTTCCTGGGAGACGACAACATAGCCATCATCGGACAGCACATCAACACCCCGCCCGTGGCCCCGACGTGGCATCGTT
>JASLRP010000172.1 GCA_030743915.1 SAR202 cluster bacterium
CGTCGAGGCGGTGGCTGTGATGGAGTCGCCGGCAAATTGGGCATCCACATCCAATGTGGCAGGACTGGTGACGTCCCGAATCGTCATGTCGCCTGTGAGCTTGAAAGACACGCTTCCCTCGGTTGGCAGCGGCCAAGCCAAGCCCTCGGCTCCGGTTACGGCGTATTTGGCATCAGGGAAACTGGAGGACTCAAGCGAGCTTCTTCTGAGGAAGTTGTCCCTGCGTGACTCATCGCTCCCCAGACGATCCACTCCCACGATAAGAACGGATGCCTCCGACGCCACGGAACCATCTTCGTTGAAGACTATCGTTCCAGTTACGTCACTGGTCTCGCCTACTGCGTCGTTGGGCAGGCTCCGGCGAGCCAACCGTTCCCCGACGATGTATTTTGCCGTCGTGCCGTCGTTCACTGTGATGGTCACGCTCCCGGCATCACGCGCGGGACTGGCGGTCTCAGTGGAAGATTGGGCGGCGCTGGGCGAGGGGACTGTAATACTGGTGGGTTGCGGCGCAGGCTCCGAGATTGGAGTTGGGGCTGGCGTCGGCTGTTCGGTCCCTCCGCATCCCAGAACGATCAGCATCGCGAGCATTCCAATTCCGATGGATAGACGTTTGCCCACAGGTTTGATGATAGAAGCAGAATCCTTCAGTCGGGCTATGTGTCTCACAGTCTGATTCACTCTCCAAATTAAATAGGGCGTTCCTACCACCCGATAGAAACGCCCCATAAGCTATAACGAATCAGGTCACCTGACGGTTATGGTTCCTACCATTCCCAACGCTTCATGCGGGACACATATCAGTTCGTACGTGCCCGCAGTGTCGAAGGTGTACGTTAATTTCTCGGTTTTCCCGGCATCCACGTTCACATCGATGTCCAGGTCGGCCACAGTGAATGTGTGGAACTGGCCTTCTGCTTTCAACGTGAAGTTGACGGTTTCACCGGCGCTGAACTCCCAATTGTCAGGGGTGAATTCGAATGGCCCGGCGCCTTCGCCATCATCAAGGCCGACAGTAATTTCGGAGGCGCCTGCAGAAGCAGCCGCAGGAGCGGGCGCTGCCGCGGCTGAACTGGCCTCAACCGTGATGGTCCCCACCATGCCGAGAGCTTCGTGTGGAATGCAGATTACTTCGTACGTGCCTGGCGTGTCGAAGGTGAAGTCAAAGTTGACGGTTTCGTTTGCATCTACTGCGACGTCGATGTCCAGGTCCTCCACAGTCCACGTGTGGAACTGAGCCTCGGAGGTAAAGCTGAAGTTCACGACTTCGCCTTGTTTGAAGGTGAGATCAGGTGGCGTGAACACAAATGGCCCTCTGCCGCCGGCGTCATCCAATCCCACGGAGACCGCTGTGCCGACGACGGCGGGCGCCGACGGGTTTGCGGGAGCAGGGGCCTGGCTGGAGGCCGCCGGAGGCGGGGTAGGAGGCGAAGCTATGGCTGGAGCCGCAGGAGCGGGTTCATCGCTTGAGTCGCTGCAGGCAGCGAACACCATGAAAATTACGCCCATCAACAGGGCTAACGTCAGTAGTTTCTTGTGCACTTCTCCCCCTTATGGGTCTAAAGGCGGCCTGACCGTCCGAGGGCCGATCGCAGGCCATTGGTGAATCGTTTCACATATCGTAGCGCCTCCAAATTCCAAGCGTCAATTGATGTTTCGCTTGGTGACTGGTTTAACAGGAAAAGGCCACACAAACATCATGACTGCCGACAGTCGAATATCGCATCGCCAGCTCACGAATCGTGACACAACAGATCGAGTCTGTATTAGATTGGTCGGTTCTCGCCATCCTGAGCCGAGGCGAAGAATCTGGTCGCTTGCGGAACAACTCTTGTCTTTCCTCGACCAGATTCTTCGTGGCCCCTCGCAGAATGGCGTCGTTCAGTGAGTGTCGATCTCGGTCGGCACAAGGGTTAGGGCTCTCAACCGACTAAATTGATAAAGGCTCAGCAGATTCGTGAAGGGTTGACACAGCACATATGGTCTGATAACTTACCCTCATAGAACATTAGTACGTGAGGGTAGGTGACATGCCGCCAAAGCTATCTCGTCGTCAGCAGGAAATCTTAGAGTTTATCCAAGTGTTCATGGACGAGCACCAGTTCCCGCCGACTGTTCGCGATATCCAGGCGGGATGCGAGATTAGCTCCACATCCGTGGTGGACTACAACCTGCACAAACTCCAGCAGAACAATCTTCTCAAGCGCCTGCCCGAGGTGTCCAGAGGGATCGAACTGATCGGCGAGGGCCTGCGAGGCTCCAAGCGAGACATCATCAGCATTCCGATCATGGGCAACATCGCCGCTGGCGAGCCTCTCCACGTTCCCGACGCCCCCACTACCGCCGATGAAGGCTACGAGGAAGTTGACCTTCCTGCCTCCATGACCGGAGGGGCGCAGAACGTCTTCGCCCTGCGGGTCAAAGGCGAGTCCATGATTGACGCCCTGGTTGCCGACGGCGACCTCGTCCTGCTGGAGCCGACCACCCAGGTCAGCAACGGCGACATGGTGGCCGCATGGCTCAACGATGAGGAATCAACAACCCTCAAACGCTTTTTTATTGAGGGCGACACCGTCAGGCTTCAACCCGAGAATTCCACGATGGAGGCGATTCGGGTTCCCGCCAGTAACGTGTCTGTCAGAGGACGCGTCGTCGGAGTGTTCAGGACGCTCTAAGGGGCCAACCTTCGGGCGGCAACATCTCGTGTTTCCGGGAACTGTGGCGAGGACTGCGCCGCAAATCATTCTGACGACGCAACAAAATCCTGCAAGGTTTCTGCTCGTCTGAGAATCGGCAGGTTGCCTGCTGCTTAGGCCTGCCATTTGACTGTGGTGTCAGAGCCAACGCGGCTCTACGTCGAGTGACGGCCATCCACTCAGTGATCTGGCGAGACAGTTACGCTATAGGTATCGAAATCTCGGGTCCGATAACGAACCGTATAACGCGCTCGATGTTTGATAGCGCAGGGCCTAGTAGAAAACCCTGCCGTCTTGAGTGTCCTCTGGTTTGTCTGACCCTTCCACGTCAGGGCCTTCGTCCTCTGAGCCTTTTTCGCTCTCGGTGTCTTCATCTTCTGGCGGTCGAGCTATCTGGCGGGCCTTCTCTGCCAGTTGGTCAAGGCGTTCCTCCACCAGATAATGAATGGCGCCTTCTGGATACTCGCCATCGCCGTTGCGCTCGCCGGCGGGCGTTCCAGTCAATACCTCAATGCCTTCGTCGATAGTGGTGACTGCGTAAATGTGGAATGTTCCATCCTTCACCGCCTCGACCACTTCATCGTTGAGGGCCAGATTACGAACGTTGTCTTTGGGAATCATCACGCCTTGCTCGCCGGTGAGTCCCTTGGCTTTGCATACGTCGTAAAACCCTTCGATCTTGTATGTCGCGCCGCCGATGGCCTGAACGTCGCCCACCTGATTGACTGAACCTGTCACGGCAATCCCCTGCTTGATACCGACACCCGAAAGCTCGGATAGCAAGGTGTAAAGTTCTGTCGAGGAGGCCGAATCGCCGTCCACCTCGCTGTACGTCTGCTCAAAACCGATGCTGGCCGTCATAGAGAGTGGCTTGTCCTGTCCGTACTTTCCCTGGAGGTACCCATTCAGCGTCAGGAAACCTTTGGTGTGAATCTTGCCGCTCATCTGGGTCTCGCGCTCAATGTTCACCACCTGGCCGCGACCCAGCGACACACGCGCAGTAATTCGGCTGGGTTTGCCAAAGGCGTAATCGCCCATCGAATAGACGGCGAGTCCGTTTATCTGTCCAACGGCCGTGCCCTCGGTGGCGATGTGAATCGAGTTCTTGGTGATGAACTCTAGCATCTTGTCTTCTACCAGGCTGGCTCTGTACTTGCGCTGCTCAATAGCTTTTTCAACATGTTCTGCGCTTACGATGTCGGCATCGGCTTTTCTGGTCCAATGGTCAGACTCGGTGATGATGTCGGAGATGTGCATGAACTGAGTTGCCAGCTTATCCTGGTCCTCCACCAGCCTGCTGGAGTACTTGATGATGCTGGCCACCGCGCCCTTGTCAAAGTGCCTCAGTTCCTTCCGGCGGCACTGAGAGGCGATGAACGCGACGTACTTGTTCAGGTTCTCGTCGTTACGTTCCATCACCGTGTCAAAGTCCGCAATCACTTTGAACAGCCTGCGAAAATCTTCGTCTCCAGTCTGGAGCAGGCGCAGAAGGTCCGATCCACCCACGATGATGACCTTGGCATTTACAGGAATAGGCTGCGGGCGCAAGGAGTCTGTCGGCAGCGCAGTATACTGCTCGCCGATGTTTTCGATTCTGATTTCGCCGCTTCTCAGGACTCGTTTCAGGGTGTCGTAGGCTCCCGGACTCATCAGCAGGTCCCGGGCCTGAAGCACCAGGTATCCATCATTGGCCCTGTGCAGAGCGCCTGCCTTTATCATCGAGTGGTCAGTGGTAAGCGTTCCGACGCGGGCCTTGTAGTCAATGCGACCAAACAGGTTGTAGTATGTCGGGCTGTGTTCGATGATCACCGGCGCGCCATTGCAGGCGGTATTGTCCACCAGATCGTTGACCCTGTATCGGGCGAACACGTCCTCTTCTCTGGGCGGTCCGGGCATCAACATTGCCGGCGGCCCCTGGGACTCGTCTTTGGGCTTGAACATTCCGACCTGTTGGACCATGTCGCGTTCCACTCTATCCAGGTGTTCAACCACGTCGGGATGTTCGACGTACTTCTCCTGAAGCTCGTCCATGATGGGAGCGAGGTTGAACCTGACCAACTCGAAATCGACGTCCTTGGTGCGCTGAGCAGCTTCCTTGTTCAATCGCCTGAACTCGGTCAGGGAGAGTCGAATCGAGTGTTGAATGGTCTCGGCCCTTTTTCGCAGTTCCTCTCGCAGGTTGTCAGGCAGGGCGTTGAACTCTTCCTGGGATAATGGACGACCTTCAGGACTGAGGGGCACCGGAGTGATGCCCACCTGAGCGAAGGACAGCGTGAACCCTTTGCTCTGAGCTTCCTGTTCCAGCTTTTCAGTCAACGCCTGTCGCTGGGCCTGAATTTCAGCCATCACCTCTTCGATACGATGGGTGTAGTCCTCACTCTCGAAAGCGCCTGGAATCTCAGCCCTACACGAGTCCACAAGAGACTCCACGTCCTGGGCGAACACTCGCATCATTCCGCACGGCAGTTGAATTGCCAGAGGTTGAGTGGGGTCCTGAAAATTATAGACGTATCCCCAATCGCGGGGGTTTGGCTTGTCGGTGGCGACACGGTCAAGATAGCCGCGCAGAGCGGTGTTGCGACCGGTGCCCGCCATACCGGAAACGTACAGGTTGAACCCTGGAGCGTCGATGTCCAACCCCAGTTCCAAAGCGCTCATAGCGCGGTCCTGGCCCAGCGTTCCTTCCAGGTCTGCCACGTCCTCCGTGGAGTCGAAGTCCAGATCGGAAGCGTCGTAGGCGCTGGTAAGTTTTTCTATGGGAACTTTCAGATGTTCGATGCTCATTTCGTGCCTCGCATGATGACTGTCAGCCCTTGGCGGTCAGGTCTCTGACGTTTCGGGATGGACCGGAATAAACGACTCTCGTGAGGCTCGCCTGATGCCAGGATGGTAGCACAGTGGACTGTATACTCGGATTGTATGATTAAACGGCGCCGTCTTCCACCTTTGCTGCCAACCCGACCCTCACTAATCTGATGCTGCCAGGCGGTGAAACGGATATGTGCGCTTTGTTTCACTAATGGGTCATCGGGTATCAGAGCCTGCCATTCTGAAAGGCTGTGAAGAATCTGGTCGTCAGCAAGACAATGGTTATTCCACCTTCGACCAGACACTTGGTCGCGGCTCAGCGCTGCGGAATATCCTCAGATGTAGATCGAGATATCGCCCAGCGCCTCTTGAAGCCTCTGCTTGTCGGCCTCGGGGAGCGTCGGGTCTTCCAGCGCTCGGATGTTCCCCTCCAGATGATGGATGGACGAAGTGCCAGTCAGCACCGTGGAGATTGCCGGATGGTCTGCCGCGAACTTGTATCCGGCATCCACAATCGACTCCACGCCGTCGTGAACCAGCCAGTCCAGTGGGCCATCGTCTGGCAGGCTGTCTGGGTCGATACTGCCGTCCTGCTTCCACTCGTCTATCTGCTCCTTGAGAAGGGTCGGATTCGGGAGCTTGACTCGTATAACCGCCATGTTGATGATGCCGACGTTGTGTTCCAGCGCTAGGGGCAGGGCCTCCTTGGCAGCGTACTGGTTGAGGATACCGTACTTGAGCATAATGGTGTCCCATAGCTCGGGGTGAGAATTGAGGGCCAGAACGACGCCCTTGTGGTCGCCCTCCTTCATGAACTGTTCGCTGAATCCGATGAAACGGATTTTGCCCTGCTCTTGCGCTCGTTTCAACACGGGATAGTGATGCTCCACAACGTCAAAGTAGTCCGCCGAGTTCAGGACGTGGAACTGCATGATATCTACGCAATCGGTGTTCAGTCGTTGCAGGCTGGCGTCTATGGATCGCCGGATGTCTTCTGGCGTTCTCAGTGTCCCATCGTTGTTCTTGTAAATGCACTTGGTGGCCAGGATGTATGAGTCTCGTGGGACGCCATTTAGAGCGCGACCCAGGATAGCCTCGCTGCCTCCGTAGCCTTCAGAAGTGTCGATCAGGTTGATGCCCAGATCGAGGCAGTGTTGAACGAGATTGTCCTGCTCGGTTGACGACAGGCCGGTGTTCTGCCCAAGCTTGCTGGGGCCTCCAGAGCCGTAGCTCACCAGGGAAACTTCGAGTCCGGTTCTTCCGAGAGTTCGGTATTGCATCTATCCTCCGGGGGCGGTCAGGTTTCAGGAATCAGGTATTCAGGCAACGCCATCCTGAGTCGCAACGAAGTATCTGATCGTGAATAAACTGAGTTGGCTTGAGTGAGGCCAGATGCTTCGACTCTGCTCAGCATGACGGCGATGTCATCGTTGAGAAGCAACTCAGACAGGCTGAGAATTTCGGGATGGCTGGTATTATAACCCACACGAGAAATTCATCTTTCTGGCGCCTGTGTGAGTGCCAGGTGATGGTACACTGCGCCAATGGCAGACACCGGGAAACCGCAAGATTCCGCTGATTCGCAATCCATTGGAGAACCGAGTCAGCGGTTTTTCTATGGATGGGTCATCGTGGGCGTGATGGCGGCGGCTGGGGCCGTCAGCATGGCGATGGGCGCGTTGAACTTCGGCCTGTTCATCAAGCCGATGGGCGATGAGTTGGGCATCGGACGCTCCACCTTCGGATGGGCGCAGAGTTCCAGGCAGGTGGCCAGCTCGGTGACCAGTCCGGGTGTTGGATGGTTCCTTGACCGATTCGGCTCCAGGGTCATGCTTCCCGCCGCAGCGCTCATCACCGGCGGCGCGATGATCGCCCTGGCGTTCATGGACTCTGGATGGCATTTGATTGCACTGTTCGCCGTCATGGGCCTGGTGGGGATGAGCGGCCCCGGCGCGCTGGTGACATCCGTTCCGGTGCTCAAGTGGTTCGTGCGAGACCGAGGCAAGGCCATATCCTTCATGGCTCTAGGCATGCCTGTCGGGGCGATGATATTCGTTCCTCTGACTCAGGTGTTCATCGACGCCTGGGGCTGGAGACAGGCGTGGGTCATCCTGGCGATTCTCGGAATCGGCGTGATCGTGCCCCTGTCGTCCATCTTCGTGAGGCGCCAGCCAGAGGATATGGGCCTGCTGCCCGACGGCGCCAAGCCCTTAATGGCAGCGACTGACGACGAATCCACGCCACTACCTCCACCAGAGGACGAGGTATCCTGGACAGTCCACGACGCGATGCGCACCAGCGCGTTGTGGCGCCTGGTGATCGTGTTCAGCGTGCTGGCCCTTGCCATCGGCATAGTGGCTGTCCACCGAATTCCGGCCTTCATGGATCGAGGTCTGGACGCGACGCTCATATCCCTCGCCACCGCCTTCGACGCCGTGTGCGCTGGGCTGGCGACCTTCGCCTTCGGAATGCTGGTCAAACACTTTTCAGGACGATTCCTGGGGAGCATCGGGTTTGCTCTGCTGGCCATCGCCAGCGTGCTGACCATCTATGCCACCACGACATTCATCATGTTCCTGTCTATGGCGGTATTCGGGCTTGGCATCGGCGGGATGATGTTCCTTCAGAATTTCATCTGGGCCGACTACTTCGGACGAGCTAACGTTGGGAGCATCCGAGGCCTTGTGATGCCCATCAACCTGGCAGTGGGAGGCATCGGAGCGCCGATAGCGGGGTATGTTCATGACGCCACCGGCTCCTATGACACAGTCTGGTGGGTGGGCGTGGGCCTGATCGTGGCAATCACGGCGCTGCTGGCGACGACACCGCCTCCGCAAGCGCCGGAGTCTTCGCAGAGATGACAGAATGGCGTGGGTCTGTTTTTTAGGATGTTTTGTACGTTCGGTCACTTTCAATTGGATCGGAAGCCGAGACTCACCGTTCGCAGAATTGTCGTTTTCAATGGCATTGTTAGCGAGGTAATGCTACACAGGACCGTGATTATGTCAGCTATCAATAAATGGAACACCTCAATTAGTGTGGGCAGCGAGAACAGAAGTTGACAAACTTCCTCAGGATGATACAAAGAATATGAGCTATGATTACAAAAGACAACCTGCCCAGAGGAGATATCGTGAAACCAAACACGGAGTATTACGAGACCCATTACCAGGAACTGCTCGATCGGTATCCAGAACAATGGGTTGCTATCTGTAACCGGGAGGTTGTGGGTACGTCTCCAGATGCGCGAGAGTTACTCATGCGCCTCAACCGAGAGGGCGTGCCTCTGAACAAGATCTTAATGAAACGTATGACCCGAGAAGAGGAGGTTTTCATACTAGCGGTATGATTCAAGGATACTTTTCTACGGA
>JASLRP010000173.1 GCA_030743915.1 SAR202 cluster bacterium
AGGCCATGATGAACTCAACTGCTTCGTGAGGCATCAAAGCCCGCCGGTCCGGTCGAACCGAAACCAGTTCATAATAATTGTCGGCAACCGTCAGAATCCTGCCGAACTGCGAAATCGCGTCGCCTCGCAGCTTTCCGGGATACCCCGACCCATTCCAGCGTTCATGATGGTCCAGGACTCCCTGGACCGCCTCGGGAGCGAACCCGTCCGATTGCTTGAGCAGTCTGGCGCCGTGGGCCGTGTGCTTCTTGCTGGATTTCTTGACCGGCGGGCCGGATGCGCCCTTCTCCTTCTCCGGAGCGGGGAACGCCAGATAGCCAACATCCTTGAGCATGGCCGCCATTCCCAGGCTTTCCAGCTCCGGTGGTTCCAGCCCCAATCGTTTGCCGATCAACGCAGCCAGACACGCCGCCTTGGCCGGTTGGAGATAGTCGTAATCTTCAAGGTCCGAACACCCCGTGGCATTGATCTCGCCCAGGGGCTCTGGAAACAGCAGTTGAATTATGGAACGGACATGTTCGGCCAACTGACGGACCAAGTAGGAGTCCAACTCCTTTGTGTCCTGCCCTTCCAGCATCAGCTTTTTCAACGCCTGGGCCAGGTGGCCCTCCAATTCCGGGGAAAACATCGGTGAGACCAGGACGTCACCCAGTCGATCATCCTCAATGATCACTTCGCCAAAGTTTGACACGTGGAGCTTGTCCACATCCTCCGCCCCCAGCATTGTCCCCTGCTGGTAAACCAGGTAACCCTCGTTGTCGTAAATCTCCCTGGCCAGGACCATCCCTGGTTTTGTGCCTTTGGCTGATACTCTGCGCATTTACTACACCTATTATTCCAACCATTGCCCATCGCGCGGCCTGCCCTGTGGCATAACCGCTATCCGATTCGATCAGAGGTAGCTTACTATCTCATATGGACGCAATTGCATACTGACGAATCACCTAAGCGCGAGACCCCGCCCCTGCAGCAAGCGGGCTGACAACCTTTGCCGTTGCCGCTTTCTTGTAAAATGCGGGATACATCCTCTCAAAACCATACTGCTCGGCATCAAGAAGGGCTTCCGTTCCACCGATGAAAAGGACTCCGTCTGGCTTCAAAGCGCCGTAGAACTTGTGGTTCAGTCGGGTTTTCGCTTCTTCCGTGAAATAGATTACGACATTGCGGCACAGGATCAGGTCGTAGCCGCCGCTGAATCGGTCCATCAGCAAGTCCTGTCGACTGAAGGACACACGGTCCCGCAGGGCTTTGTTCGCCACATAGCCGTTTTTGGCGGGTTCCAGGAATTTGTTCAACAGCTTCGGGCCGATATTCTTCACCTCGGACTTTGAAAACGGCCCCCCTTGCCTGGCGCGCTCCAGAATGCCTTGGTCGATGTCGGTCCCGACAATCCGATGCTTGACATCGGGCGTCAGTTCATCAAGTATCATCGCCACCGAATACGCTTCAGCTCCATGAGAACAGCCTGCGCTCCATATGGATAACCTTCTTCCCCTCGGCCCCAACAGTTCAGGCAAAACGCGAGACTTGAGCACGCCGAACTGGGTTGAGTCTCGATAAAACTCTGAAACGTTGATCGTCAAAAACGTCTTGACCCGAGCCAGAACATCTGGGTCTCTGGACACCGCGTCGCAGAAATCCTGCACGCTTTTGTGACCCAAAGACTCTATCAGCCCGTCCAATCTCCGACGCATCTGCTGCGCTTTGTAATTCGCCAGGTCGATGTTCGTCTTCCGCAGCACTGTTTTAGTTATCTGTGAATAATCTTTGTCGTTCAATATGTTCCTGCCATTTCTTCCTTCTCCGGGAGGCTGCTTGCCAAGCGCCGATCGTCTTAATCTATACCGCTGTCGCTCGTCTGACAGGGGCCATGCACGCTCGCGTGATCTCCTCCGCGATCTTTTCAATTGGAAGCACGACATCGGCGTTGCCTGCGTCGATCACGCTCTTGGGCATGCCATACACCGCGCAGGTGGACTCATCCTCGGCCACAACCCAACCGCCGGCCTTCCTGAACAGGCCTGCGCCGCGAGTGCCGTCCTGTCCCATGCCTGTCAGAATGGCGGACACCATGTTTTTACCGTAATGACCAACCACTGATTCCATCGTCACATCCACAGCGGGCCGAACGCCCCACACCTGTGGATTCTTATTCAGCTTGATTACTCCGCCCAGCGCCACCTCCATGTGGTAATCGCCGGGAGCGACCAGCGCGTGGCCTGACGTCACCAGATCGCCTTCCTTGGCCTCGCTGACGCTGATCTCAGACGTCGCGTCCAGACGGTCCGCCATCGACTTTGTGAACCCCTTCGGCATGTGCTGAACAATCAGCACGGCTGCCGGGAGATCTGCGGGTAGCCGTGGAACGACCTCGCTGAGCGCCCTGGGCCCTCCAGTGGAGCTGCCAATGACAACCAGTTTCCTCATACCAATGCGCCTGGAAGTGAAACGTGTTACGGGCTTGCCACTCGCGGCGGACGTCTGTGCAGGCCGCGTCCGTGCCCGACGCACCCTGGTTTTGGAGGCGGCTCTGATCTTCGACGGCAAGTCCGCTTCGCCATCGCCTCCGGCGGTGGCGTTGATCGTCGACGCTTTCAGATAAAAGTCCACCGCGCCCAGTTCCAGCGCTTCAACCGTTGTCGCTGTCTGAGGCCCGGTCAGCGCGCTGACCATCACCACAGGAGTCGGCGTGTCGGTCATGATCTGTTTCAGGGCCTCAAGACCGTCCATCCGCGGCATCGTGACATCCAGCGTTATTACATCAGGTTTCAGTTCCGTCGTTAACCGGACCGCCTCATGACCGTCCTTCCCCTGCCCCACCACCTCAATGTCTGCCTCTCGATGAAGTTGCTTTGTGATAGTCAGCCTGGAGAATGCAGAATCATCGACCACCAACACCCTAATCATAAAGAACTGTCCTTTCTGTCCCATTTCGGAAATGCCAATTCACCATGCAAGCGGTGACGCGATAATAATTGATAATTCATACCTGAATCTTAAATATGGGCATAACATCCAGCGATATATTCATACTGGCGCCCAATTCCGGGTTCACTCGAAAATATAGTTCGTCATTTCCTGTGGGAACCAGGTTCTCGACTTTTTTCAGCTTCATCAGATTCACCACGTCGAGTCGGTAACCCCTTTTTTGCCCTTCCAGGACCAACGAAATATGAGAATCGAACAGCTTATTCAGCCGCCAACTCAACTCCTCGTCGTACGCAGAGGTGTGCATCGCGGTCAGAATCGTCAAACCCCGCCGGGCCAATTCC
>JASLRP010000174.1 GCA_030743915.1 SAR202 cluster bacterium
GTAAGTCTGGCATTTCCCATGATACACGCCAACGCTTTGTCGATGTTACAACAGCAGAACAAACCTCGCTTTGAATCCAGGCGGTCCTGGGGTGATCCATTGAAAATTGTGCGGCGTGGCCCCTGCAGGGGCCACGCCGCACAACTACACCTCAGTGTATTCAGACCATTAACCAGTGTTCGTATTAGGTCAGACGGCTCCAGACGATTCGCCTCAATCTGCCTGAGAACGTCAGCAACAACGCGAGCGTCAGGACTAGCAACGCCCACGGCGACACGTTGGGCACAGGCGGCGCTGTCGATACCTGAGTGACAGCCTTGAAGCTGTTGTTGCTCACAATATCATCCAGGGTCTGGCTGGTGCTGGTGGCAACGTTCAGTATGGACCCGGTGGTGGTGGGACTGACCTTGACGACAATCGTTGCCGTCGCGATAGCCCCGCCAGCGAGGTCTCCGAAACTACACGTGACAACTCCGCCAGATTCACTGCACGTCCCTGGACTGGCTGACATGGACACCAGCGTCGTGCCTGCCGGCAAGGCGTCGTTGATCTTAACATTGGTCGAAGTGGCAGAACTGTTGTTGGTGACCTGTATGGTATAGGTCAGGTCAGTGCCCGCAGTGACAGGATCAGGCGAGCCGGTCTTGTTCACTGACAGGTCCGCTTTGGGAGAGTTGATGGCAGTTGTGGCTGAGGCCGAGTTGTTGCCCGACACCGGGTCTGCCGTGATGTTGGATGCAGCCGACGCCGAGTTAGTCAAGTTTCCCGTGGCGCCGGAGTCAACTGTGACGACTATTGTGGCGGTTGCCGTAGCGCCGCCAGTCAGATCCTGCAAGTTGCACAAAACTGTCCCGGAGGACTCGCCGCATGAACCCTGGCTGGCATTGGCGGACACAAATGTGGTCCCTGATGGCAGATTGTCCTCGACCTCGACACTGAGCGCCATGTCCGGGCCTTTGTTCGTCACTGTGACAACGTAGGTCAGGTTACCGCCTGCGGTCACGGGGTCAGGCGAGTCGGTTTTGGTCACTTCCAGGTCAGCGCTTGGCGGCAGAACCGTAAACTCGTATGCGCCCATATCGCATGCCGACCCGGAAGGCCGAGTCATGCCTCGCTGGTCAGTCGAGAGACAGGCATTGCCTCCGGAGCCTGGGGTCGTGGTGTTGCCCTTGTCCAGCGCAGGACTGCCCGTGAGCAGCGCATGGGTCTTAGTGGGTCCGCCATTGTCGGCCAGAGCGCCCAGTTTGGGGTCCTGGCCGGTGATGTTATTTGATGTCGCGCCTGTGATCGTGCATCCGCTTGTGCTCTCGATCAGGTTGTAGTCCTCGGACGTCAGCGATTTGCCGCTGTTGGTAAAGCAGTCAGGGCCGCCCCCTGCCGCAGTGTTGTCGGCAAGGATCGAGTTCTTTATCTTGACGGCGCCATTGGTGACAGCAATTCCGCCGCCAACGTTCGTTGAAGACGCGACGTTGGCGGCGATTGTGGAGTTATTGATGCTCAAAACGCCTGAACTGGAATCGTGCTCAATGCCCCCGCCGACGCCTCCATTCGCCGTGTTTCCACTGATGGTGGAGTTGAGAATCGTTACGTTGCCGCCGTTGGATTCAATACCTCCTGCGCCGTGTGTCGCCGTATTGCCGCTGACGGTAGATCGGGAGATGGTTAATGTGCCAGCCAATGCGTTGTAGACGCCACCGCCAAAGCCGCCTGAAGTGTTCCCCGCAATGCTGGAATCATTGACCGTCAGCGCCCCTTCGTTTCTGATCGCGCCCGCATCGCCAGTGGATGAGTTACCAGTGACATTGACTTGGTTGAGCGTCGCAGTGGCATTGACGATAATCCGCATGGCGCCTCCGCCACTGGCTTGGCCGCCTTTGACCGTAAGGTTGCTGATTGTGGCTGAAGCTGTTTGCACGAAGAAGGCTCGGTCCCCCAACGCGGTGGCGTCGATAATCGTGCCGGTGGTCGAGGCGCCCGCGATCTCCAGCTTGCCAGCAGAGATGAACAGGCTGCCTTGGTCATTTGCACTCCCACTTCTGGTAAGAGTGTAGGTCCCTAGTGGGAGCATGATTTTGTCGGTCAGAGCGCTTCCTGCCGGACACTCGCCGGTAACCGAACCCGATGCGCTGTTGGTAGAGGCTGCTATCACAGCCTCTCGCAACGAACACACGCCGTCGGTTCCGCTCATTAAATCGGTCGTGGTGCTCACATTGATTGGAGTGGTGGCACGCGCAGCGCCCACCGAAGGCCACGTCTGCTCATCTGATGTTGCTCTGGCATTGTTTCGGATTTGGCCTGAGAATACAGAAGGCGCGGTCGCAGTGATGACCACCTTCGTAGACGCCTGAGGGGCCAGAGTTCCCAGTGAGCACTGGGTGGTTGTTCCCGAAGCCGTGGGGCACGTGCCAGTGTCGGGCACGGCCGATGTCACGTTAAATCCAGCGGGAAGAGTATCGGTCAATTTCACGTTGGTGGCCGTGGAGTTTTCGAGGTTTGCCACCGTGACGGTGAATTTCATGGTATCGCCAGGGTTAACCTGGGTTTTGTCACTGACGCTGATAACAGACAATGGGCGCCCGTTGCCGGTCAGTGTGTTTATATCGGTTGCAAATGAAGAGACCCGAGTGTAAACGCCTGGGACGTTCGGGTCAGCACAGCCGGTCCCAAAACTAACGACACCCAGCAGTTTCCAGCCGCTGCCGCCATCCTGGACCACCAGAGGTCCGCCGCTGTCGCCCTGGCACGAGTCCGTGCCGCCCGAGGGCGTGCCGCCAGCGCAAACCATGCTGTCGATTATCAAGCCGTAAACACCGTCACACGTGGTGTTGGTGACGATGGGCAGTTCCACTTCCAGCAACTTCTGCGAGACAGTGCCGCCAGACGCGGTCGTGCCCCATCCTGTAACTGTGGATGTCGTGCCGGGAGTCACCAGCGCGCTGTCCGACGTCGTAATCATGCTGATTGCCTGGGCGTTTGTGGAGGTCCCAAGAGTCAGGTCGCTGGGCAAATACAGGAGCGCGATGTCAGAACCGTTGCCTGCCCCGCCATTGTAATTGGGATGGAGAAGCACGGCTTCGGGCGCGGAGCGCTGGCCTGCATCGGACCTGTTATGAATACCCGCTGCTACTTCCAACTCTGCGGGTACTGCGTCAACCAGGGAGGATGAGGTGACACAGTGCGCCGCCGTCACGATCCACCGAGAGGACAGGATCGAGCCGCCGCACGTGAAATTCGGCCCCATCAGTATCTGCCAGGGCCACTCGCCGACGTCGGCTTCCTGTCCGCCCACGATCTTGCTTGACGGAGCTTCTCTGGAATCAGGAGGCGGATCGTCTGCCCAGACCGTCACCGCGGTTGCCAGAAATAACGTAGCGAGCAAGACGGACACTAGAATTCGAGACACAGTATTCAAAAGGTTTCTCCTCAGTTAAATCACCAAATCCCCGGCCACGATGGGGGTAATTCGACGAACGGCGCAATCCTATCACAAGTCGTTCGTTGCGGGCTAACGCTGGGGCGATCAGAATTCCGTCTCCACTGAAATCCTCAAACCACATTGAGTTCCAATGCTCAATCGCTGGCAAAAATGGTCCCCAGATTCCTGGAGTCTCCAGCGAATCACCGGCTCCTCTATCCTCCCCGCAGGATAGCGCTTCATTTTTGCACATTAGCATTGTCTGTTTCCACTTCACGACCGCCCAACTCTTGTAGGCGCATATCGTCGGGAATATAATGCAACTCATCAGAGCCGATGAGGCGTCACAGACTCAGCGAACAATCCTGAGAGTGATGCCTGCTACCAGAGACGGGGGCTAAACATGGCTGATCATGATATTGCGTTGATGGCCCACCTGATGCGCCGCGCAGGGTTCGGAGCGACCAGGGACGAGCTTGAGGTATTTGTCGCCCAGGGCTACGAGGCCACGATCGAAACGCTGCTGCATCCTGAGGACTCTC
>JASLRP010000175.1 GCA_030743915.1 SAR202 cluster bacterium
TATCGGAGCGTTCTCGTCGGCAGTCGTCGCTCCCGAAATGACCAGCGTGAACTCCCCTCTCGGATTGCCGAAGTGGTCCAACGACTCGGAGATCGTGCCTCGGAATACCTCTTCGTAGAGTTTCGTCAACTCTCTACATACGGCCAACTGCCGATCGCCGAGGACCGACAACGCATCGCTCAGGGCCGAACGCAGACGGTGGGGCGTTTCGAACATCACCAGAGCGCGACCTTCCGAGACAGCCGATTCCAACAGGCGCTTCCTCTGTCCCTGTTTCCGGGGCAAGAATCCCAGGTAGATGAACCCCTCCATCGCAATTCCGGACAGCGAAATTGCTGTCGTCACCGCCGACGGGCCGGGAATCCCGATCACGTCGTAGCCTTGAGCCGCGGCGGCGCTCACCAATTCCTGGCCCGGATCGTTCACTCCCGGAGTTCCGGCGTCGCTCACCAGCGCAATGTCGATTTCCTCGAGTCGGCTTACCAACTCCGGAATCTTTGCCAGCTTATTATGTTCGTGATAGCTGGTCAGCGGGGTGTCGATTTCGTATCGCGCAAGCAGGCGTCGTGTGACGCGAGTGTCTTCAGCCGCGATGAGGCCAACCTCGCCCAGCACCCTCAGAGCGCGCAGAGTGATATCTTCCAGGTTTCCGATTGGGGTTGAGACGATATATAGCGTGGGCATCAGGACGCCATTATACAGGCTGAAAAAGCTCTGTTGACACTCCTGAATGGCTCACATACAATCCCGTCATTCCAAGAGTCCGCATTAAGTCCCGAAGCACGGATTCGTTAAAATGCCCGTATCCACCGCCAATTCTCAGATTATCTACGATGCTCTAAAAAGCGTCGGCATTCGCCTGGTGTCCGCCTTGCCTGAGACCTGGCTTGTCCATGTGACTCGCATGGCCACTGAAGATCCGGACATGACGCTTGTTCAGTTGAACAGAGAAGAAGAAGGCGTCGGAGTCTCGGCTGGGGCGCACCTGGCCGGGAACAAATCGGCGATGTTGATGCAGAACCACGGATTTCTGTCCTCGATAAACGGCATCGTGTCGCTGGCACAACTTTATCGAATTCCTCTGCTGATGCTCATCAGCTACCGAGGTCACATGGGCGAGCGCGACCCGTGGCAGACCGAGGGCGGGCTTTCAACCGAACCCATTCTCCAGAGCATGGGCATTCCTTACCGCCTATTATCTGACCCAACAGAGGTCGAAAGGGAAATCCTAGAGGCCCAGACTCTTGCTGATAGCTCTTTGAGACCCGTCGCGCTGCTCCTGACCCGCGACCTGATGTGGGAGGATTGAGATGAAACGCGCCGACGCATTAGAGAGTATTTACGACGATCTCAAAGAAACAATAGTCGTCACCAACATGGGCGCTGTGGCGGTCGAGCTTTACAATCTGGGCCATCAGCCTGGATTCTTCTACATGGAACATTCGATGGGCCTGGCATCGTCCGCTGGTCTGGGGCTGGCTCTGAGCCTGCCTGACACGAAGGTCGTTGTGTTGGACGGCGACGCCTCGGTGCTGATGAACCTGGGCACGCTTAGCACAATGGCGCGATGCAACCCCGGCAACCTGACTCACATCATATTCGACAACGAGAGTATGCTGTCTGTGGGTGGGTTTCCTACGGCAACTGCCACAGGAACTGATCTAGAAGCAGTCGCCCGAGGCGCAGGGGCGCCTAATACCGGAACGTATTCTGATATAGCGACTTTCCAGGGGGCATACACCAAAGCCGCCGACCGAGACGAATTCTCGGCGCTGGTGGCAAAAGTCGAAGCTGTGGGACCGACATCCTTCGCGATGGACATCGGTCTGCTGGAGAACCGGTTCGAGTTCGCCCGACACATTAGGAATTTGAGGTCCGATTGATGCAAGAGTTATTGAATTCATTGATCAGCGGAGTCCAGGGGGGCGGTCTTCAAGTGATCGACCTCACTCAACCACTGAACGAAGACACCCCGATTCTTGAACTCCCTCCTCAGTGGGGACAAACGATCAAGTACAAGTCCCACGAGATTTCCAAGTACGACGA
>JASLRP010000176.1 GCA_030743915.1 SAR202 cluster bacterium
CAGATTCTTCGCCTGCGGACTCAGAATGGACAGCTCCTGAAAACCTGATACCTGACGCCTATGCCGCCAAACAACCACCGACTCGGCGAGGTCATCGAGGCCTCGACCACCGAGTTCACAACCCAGAGCTACGACCTCTACGACGCTCCGCCGTTGGGGACTCTCGTGCGTTGCGGCGGTGAGTCTGAGACCGGCGTTGTGTACGGCATCGTGTTTGAGGTCGCCACTCGCAGTCTGGACTCGGCCCGTCGGCCCATCGCTCGCGGGCGCGACGAGGAATCCGAGGCCGATATCTACCAGGAGAACCCCCAGCTTAACCGACTGCTGACCACCGAGTTCCGATCTCTGACCGTCGGTCATCGTGAGGACGAGACCCTGCGCCGCTGGCTGGCTCCCCTGCCTCCGCGAATCCACTCCTTTGTCCACCCGTGCCACGGAGACGAGTTGCGGGAGTTTGCAAGCTCGCTAGAGTTCGTGCCCATCCTGCTATCGGCCCCAACAGCGGCCACCGACGACGTTCTGGCGTCCTTCCTCCGGCTGGCCAGCGAGTTTGATCCAGAACCCGAAACATTCCTGATTCAGGCGGGCCGACAGCTAACCCCGCTTTTGGGAGACCAGTTGCAACGACTCAACAACCTGCTTCGGAGGCTCGCTCCATGACCAATGGCAACATACAGCCCGAATCGTTGAGTGGCCAAACCTCCCAGAATCTGGGCATGGTCGTCTCCGGCTCCCTGACCGAGGGCATGGAGGTGCGTCTCGACGCCTCAACCTCCATAGAGGACATCAAGGTCGGGACCTTCGTGAACATCCAGGGCCAAAAGATGCGGTTCTTCGGCGTCGTGACAGAGGTTGCGCTGAACGCGATGGACCAGACCATGAGCGCGTCGCCTCCCGACGTGTCCAATCCTTTCATCGCAAAAGTAATCTCAGGCACCGCCGCCTACGGGACAATCACCGTCGAGCCGATGTTGACCATCGGCGGCAAGGACAATATCGCGGGCGTTGACGGCCCCCAGCCTGCCAAGACCGTCCCTCCTCACTTCTCCACTGTGGGCACGGCTACCGATGACGACATTCGCATCGTCTTCGGAGAGGAGGACGAGAACCATTTTTACATCGGCAACCCGCTGGATATGGAGACTCGCCTGTGCCTGAACATCGAGGAGTTAGTCAAGCGCAGCAACGGAGTGTTCGGCAAGTCGGGCACGGGCAAGACATTCCTGACGCGCCTCCTGCTCCTGGGGATTCTCCAGAATGGGACGGCCAGCAACCTGGTGTTCGACATGCACGGCGAGTACGGATGGAAGGGCACCAGCGAATCAGACAACCGCGAGGTCAAGGGCCTCAAGCAGTTGTTTCCCTCTAAGGTCGCGGTGTTCTCCCTGGACGAGGAAAGCTCTCGGCGTCGCGGACTCAGCCCCGATTACGTCGTGCGGATCGGCTATGAGGAGATCGACCCCGAGGACGTTCAGATGCTCAGGGACACGCTCAATCTGTCCGAGGTTGCGGCGGACACGGCCTACGCCCTCCAGCGAAAATTCGGCAATCGCAAGTGGCTCAAGAGTTTCCTGGACATGCCCACCGGCTCGGAAGTTGGAGAATTGGCCGTGGAGTTGAACGTCAACGAAGGCGCCCTCTCAACTCTACATCGACGTTTGGTGAGGTTCGAGCGATTCCAATTCATGGATGACAGCGCCGGCCATGACTCGGTGAACCAGATTCTGAACTACATCGAGCGAGGCATGCACGTGGTGTTGGAGTTCGGGCGATACGGCAGCGACCTTGCGGCCTACATCCTGGTTGCCAACCTGCTGACCCGCCGAATCTACGACCGCTACCAGACGCTGACCGAGAAGGCGATGGGCGACCAGTCCGAGCGTCCGCGCCCTCTCGTCATCACCGTGGAGGAGGCCCACAAGTTCCTGAGTCCGGCCATCGCCGACCAGACCATCTTCGGCACCATCGCCCGCGAGATGCGCAAGTACAACGTGACCTTGCTGGTGGTGGATCAAAGGCCCAGCGGCATCGACGACGAGGTGATGAGCCAGATAGGCACCAAGCTCACCTGCCTGCTGGATAACGACCGCGACATCGACGCCGTGCTGACCGGAGTGTCGGGAAGCCGCAAGCTGCGCTCGGTGCTGGCGCGTCTGGAGTCCAAACAGCAGGCGCTGGTCTTCGGCCACTCGGTCCCCATGCCCGTGGTGGTCAAAACCCGAGACTACGGCTCGGCAGACTCCTACCGCGAGTTCGGCTTCCGAGACGAGGCCGAGCTGAAAGCCCAGGTAGAGCAGGACATAGCCGACCTCTTCGGCCCTGAGGATGGGTGATATTTTCTGCATCCAGAATTGACCTGAATAGATCAGTCCGATCAACTCCAAGACGATATTTCACAGACATTAAGAATGATGTATTCATGGATAGTTTCATCCTGACGGGCAAAGAATTTTCGTCGCTCACACAGTCAAATCAGAGCAGAGTGTCCATTCTTCGCGCAATTGAGGGGCACGTTGTTATTGAGGATTGCCTGCGGGTTTTGAAACGCTTCCCAGACGATTGTGTCGACCTGATACACACCAGCCCGCCGTACAACATCGACAAGCCATATGAAGAGAGCGTTGACGACAATGCCACTCACAATGAATACCGCGCATTTTTGAACGATGCGATTCATGAGTTCAAGAGAGTATTGAAACCTGGCGGCTCAATATTCTGGCAAACAGGCTACACCCAGGCCTCTGACGCCAGGAGCGCCGGCATTCTGCCCATCGACATAATCAGCTATCCGCTATTCGTAAATGGCGACATAGCGATGAATTTGTGGGACCGCATAATATGGAGGTACTTCGGCGGACACGCATTCAAGCGAAAGTTTACCAACAAGCACGAGACCATCATGTGGTACGTGAAACCAGGGGCTGAGCCTTTCTTTGACGTCGATGAAGTTCGAGAAAAAGCCAAGGAGTACGACAAACGAAACAATTTTTGGGGTCGAAATCCGGGAAACGTATGGGAGATAGATCGAATTGCCGCAGGCTCCACTGAGCAAACATCTCACATCGCGGTGTTTCCTGAGTTGTTGTCAGAGAAGATTATCCGCGCATGTTCAAGGCCCGGTGATTTGATCCTCGATCCATTCTCCGGGAGTGGCACGGTGCCCAAAGTTGCTCGAAGCCTGAGCAGAAAGTGGGTCGGGATAGAAACATCACGAACCTATGCGGAGCAATCGTCTGTCCGCATCGGATTCCAACAGCCTTCAGAACTTGACTCACTCGCATCGGAGAAGATCAAACGGCTGGCCTTTCAGAATCGCAAGACTACTCTTGCGACAAGTGAGATCGCCTCGACGCTGAAGTTGTGGGCATCTGAAACAATACTGGACCCTGTCGTTGATACATTCAGTCGCGATGTGTCCAGCGCGCTGGATGGCCAGGATACGGCTCGCGCCTCAAAGAAGGCTGCCTGGGAGAAATACGATCGCTTGATAAACGGACAACTGAGCGCGGACGCTGTGGTGGATGCTGATTCCCTGTTGTTGCGGTCATACAAAAACAGGCACATGTTGAATGGCGTCAGCCGTTATAAGAGCGCACTGGAAATCCTTCAACGTTTTGTCTCGATTTGCTCAGATTCAGACGAGAGACTGAGATCAGAAGTGACCCGGATCGCCCAACAAGAACCATCCTCGTTCGACGTTGTTGATGGACAAATTACTCTAAAAGCCACCGACCGGCGGATAAACGTTGGTGAGTTTGACGAAACTCGAACCCTCAAAGAAAAGATGGAACGATCAGGTGAAACCCTGCAGGGACGCCTTTCGATGTGACACTCGGGAAATCACCTGTAACCAGTGACTTTGAATCCGTCGGGTTGAGTATTGATGACTACAGGTGAGGTTTTGGAGCGGAAGCTTGTCTTTACATTCCTGTCCAATTGGGTTTTCGCTTTTCTGAAAATGCTTTAGGGCCTTCAATCCGGTCCGCCGATGCCATCGCGCGCTGGTGCTCGCTGTAGTTTCGGCTGTTGGCTATCTCCATCGGCCAGTCCAGACCGCTCATGGCCATCTGCTTGGTGGCGCGAATCGCCAGAGGCGCGCCTTCCATGATCTCTGCGGCCCAACGTTCTGCTGTGGGCATCAGATCTGCCAGGGGCATGGTTTCATTCACCAGGTTGACCCGCAGCGCCTCTTCGGCCGACATCTGTCTGCCAGTGAGCATCAGGCCCATTGCGAGTTTGATTGGGACGTGCCTGGGAAACAGGTGGACGGCGCTGGGAGCGGCCACCAGGCCCACCCGAGGCTCAGGAAGGCCGAATTGGGCATGATCAGCCGCGAGGATAATGTCGCACGCCATTGCCAGTTCGAAGCCGCCTCCCAGAGCATAACCATTCACTGCGGCAATAATCGGCTTCCAGCACGTGAAACTGTGAACTATGCCACCGAAAGGCGCCCCGACGGTCAGGGGGCCTTGTCGATTGGAATGCTCCGCTGCGTACTTGAGGTCGTTGCCTGCGCTGAAGGCCCGTTCGCCTGTTCCGGTCAAAATCGCGACCCACACTTCGGGGTCGTCCCGGAAATCAGCAAAAGCATCCTGCATTTCGGAGTTCGCGGGCGGATGCAAGGCGTTCAAACGCTCGTTTCGGTCTATCGTGACGTAGGCTATGCGCCCTTCTTTGCGGTACTTGATGAACTCATATGCCATAAGGATTCCCCTCCTTGTGATGCTCGATGTCAGGCTGTCTGTCCATCATATGGCTTCCAATCGGGAAAGTTAATGTATGTTGTTTGCCGCTCTGAATTTCGGGGGTGACTTTGATCAACTCGTGTGCGCGTTCACAATTGGTCCTGCCGGGGAGTTCGGCAACGCGCCAGTGGTCAGTCATGCTCCAGGGCTTGGGTGGAGATTGAGGGGAAATGCTTACGGCGCGGTCAACCCGTTACGTGTGGCGTAGGATGCAGCTTCGGCGCGGTTGGAGCTTGCTGTTTTGTTGAAGATGTGGTTCACATGGCGGGCAACGGTGTTGAGCGCGATGAATAGCTCCTCGCCAATCTCCCGGTTGGTCATGCCTGCGGCCACCAGACGCAGCACTTCGACCTCGCGTTCGGTCAGGCCGTCGGGGTACTGGGGCCTGGGAGCCGGTCGAGCGTCGAGTTGCTCTTTAAGGGCAATCACTCTCTGGATGAGCGGCTTCATTTCCAGGCTTGAAGCGATTTGATGGGCTTCGTCCACGAACTCAACGGCCATAGGGAGATCGCCAGGGCCGGTGCGCTGGATGAGCATGTTGGCGTAGTCATGGCACGTCCATGCCAACTCAGGGCGGTAACCAGCGTTTCGACAGAATGTCAGCGCGTCCTCGAAGTGTTCGGTTGCCTGAGCAAAGTTTCCCATCGCGTGGGCAAGAACGCCCAGGATGCGGTCGATGCTCATGTTTTGATTCGGGACTACGAAACCTCGGTGTTCCGACATATGGAAGTATTGCTCCGCCAATGCATGGGTATCTTTTTTGAGAACAGCCATGACGGCCAGAAAGATTCTGTCTCTCAGGCGCTGTTCGGGTTCCTGTCCGGCAATTGAGATGCCCTGCCTGGAGTCCTTTTCGAACTCTGTGAATTCATCGGCATTGCCCGTGACCCATGCCGCATACCCTGCTGCCGTTGTGGTCATACCCACCTTGCGCAACATCGAGAAATATCGTGCGGCGGTCTCGAAGTTGCCCGTTTGGTATTCCACACACATCCTTGCATGAATCAGACGCCAATCACTCGGAGCGATTATCATTCCCTCGTCACTGAACTCTCTGGCATCGTTCCATTCGCCCAGAGATGCTGACAAGGCTGTGTTCACAGAGTATGCCATTCCCAGGCTCGCTGTAGTCCGCATCCGCTGGGCCAGCGAGAGGTCCGCCGCCACCCACTCTTTGGCTTCTCTGGTGCGGCCAAGAGCGGTGAGAACGATTGAAGCCGGTTGAGTTGAGCGCGCTTCCAAAGGGATGTCGCCGATTTGTTGAGCGAGCAGGCGAGCGCGCTGGGAATCTTCCAGGCTTTCCGTGAAGTAGAGGTGAATCCATTCTATGATGGATGCGTTGATCAGGACGTGAATCTCCAGACCGATGTCGTCATTGATCTGCGCGATCTCTTTGGCGCGCGAGAACGCGGCGCTGGCTTTCTCGTAGTCGCCGGTCTCAAAACTGATGAACTGCCCATATTCAGCCAGTATGTGCGCGGCTTCAACCGAGTCCGAAGGCGCCAGTTCATTACCCCTAAAGAGCATATCCGCCAGTCCACTGACTCCATGCATATTGGGGAAGATGTTCAAGGCTACTTTCAGTGCGTTCTCGTCGTCGCCTGATTGCAGGTAAGAGTCGAAGGCGGCGATGAGGGAATCGGCCGCCTGCTGGAGTTCGCTCCTACCCAACACGGCAGCCTGCCCACGACCAAGACCGAACAACAGGTCAGCCTTGTGTTCGTCTGCCGGATGCTCTGCCATCGCGTCCAAAGCTCTCTGGTACAGCTCGATTGCTTCCTCGAAGGCATATGCCGCCAGCGCCTGCTCTCCTGCCGCCAGGGTGTAGTGCGCCAGTTTATCCGTGCCCAACAGTGTCTGCGCTTCGCTGAAGTGGTACGCAAGCTCGGACACATGAGCGGTAACATTGTCTGCGTTGATTTGCTCCAAGGCCTCGCCTATGCGAGCGTGGAGTCGCACTCTTCTGCTTGTGGAAAGCTCTTCCGATAGGGTCTGCTGCACCAACGCGTGGATGAACTGGTAGCGTTCAGGACCTCCTGGAGCTTCCTCTATAACGTGCGCATCCAGCGCTTCATCCAAAGCAAGCAGCAGGTCATCCTCCGGGATGTCTCTCATCAGTTCCGCGAGCAGTCCGAATTCGAATTCTCTGCCCACAACCGAGGCCGTGATCAGGGCCTGGTTGCACTGGCTGGACAGCCTATCAAGCCTTCTTCCAATCATGTCTCGCACGCCTTCAGGGATGCTGGACTCCCACCGATGAATCTCATCAGGCTTCTCATCAACCAGCAATCTGACGACCTCTCCGACGAAGAAGGGATTGCCTTCTGTCCGGTTATGCACTGTTGCGACTAGGTTTTGAGGCAATTCGTCGCTGCGACTGATTGACACCAAATCGCCGACCTGCTCAACGGTCAGTCCATGCAACTGCACTCGCTGGAAGCCGCCGGAGCCGGTCTCGCGGACAAGGTTGCCCAGCGTTCGTGCTAGAGGATGGCCGCGCGACACCTCCACATCTCTGTATGTGCCCACGATTAACAGTCTGGAGTTGATGAGATTGGCTGCGACGAATTCTAGCAACAGGAGAGAAGAAGCGTCCGCCCAGTGCAGATCTTCCAGGACCATCATCAGGGATTGGTTCTCGGCTGCGCTCTTCAGGAACGTGGCGATGGAGTTGAAGAGGCGAAAGCGGGCTTGCTCAGGTTCTAAACGTTGCGCGGGCGCCAGATCGGGCAGCTTTTCGGCGATTTCAGGAATTATCTCAGCCACAGCAGCAGCGCCTGAGGCTAACTCCTTGGAGAGACGCTCGGCGTCAGCTTGTTGGACGTAAGCGCGAATGGTCTGCGCCCAGGGCCAATACGGTGGGGCGCCTTCACTCTCGTAGCAGCGGCCCCAGAACGTCTGGGCCCCTCGTTCTTCGGCGATGGCTGCAAGTTCCTGAGCGGTACGAGTCTTGCCGATTCCCGGCTCGCCAACCAGCATGACCAGTCGGCCCTGGCCCGACCCGGCGTCATCCAGAGCGGAAATCAGTTCGCCTATCTCATGGTGACGACCCACGAAGTCATCCGATGGAGCGATCGAGGTTTCTTGCGACGTCGGTGGAATGACTCCAGTCTGGGCATCGGGTGGAATGTCCGACAGGTTTGCTCCGCATCCGTTACAGAAACGGAAGTCGGCCGGGACTTCGATGCCGCACTGTGGGCAGAGCAAGATGAAATGCCTCCACCAGTCTATACGGCGAGTTTAGCAACAGGGCATAGTCCGGTCAACCAGGCGGTCCACTGACGCGCTTTCTATTCCCCGTTTTAACTGGGTGAAGGCAGATCTGTTTAGCCTCGGCTCTTCATCGCATTGTTATACGGCAGAACCACATAACAATGCCCATATAACAAGGTCTTGTTATACGCCCCCGAAATCGGGCATTTTTCTGTTTTTCAAAGTTAACAATTTCTGACGATGTGCGTCTTTCCATACCGCCGTAAAGTATTGGCATACCAGATGGGACACGGCAAAACACAAACAGCCAAGCCCGCCGGAAACTTGAAGAGAAGGAGAAACAACCGATGACACAGCAACAACTCCAGAGCCAACGGCGGGCCAGCATGACCGGTCAGCCAACCAATCAACCAATGTTCTTCTACGACGGGAACTTCAGGACATGGGCCCAGGTCGAACACAGAGCGCAGCTCAACCAGACCATCGCCCGCATGACGACAACCAGCCGGTCCAGATAGCGGCCCAGACAACAGAGAAGAAGGCAGGCAAGCGCAATGAACACAAACAGTGAAAACCGAAATCTTGAATCAACCCAGACGAACGAAAGGCAAGTGAGAGAAATGACAAACTTCGGAATCAACAACATCGACACAAACGAGAGCACAATCACCCTGAGGAGGAATTCAATGAAACAGCGACTCACATCCATCGCAGTAGCCGGAATCGCAGCAGTGGTCATAGCCGGAGCAGGCATCATGGCCGGAGTCAGTGACAACGCAGTCCACGCCGACGAACCCGCAAAGACCAAGGTTGTAACGGTGAACGGTCCCTCCGGTGACCTGCCCGTGCTGACCTATGACGAGCCGAAGCTCAGCCCTCGTGTGGGGAACGCCGGTGGCTCATCCGACCTGCCGATCTTGACCTACGACGAAACCAAGCCCAAGTTCCGCCCTGTCACAGGCAACTTCGGGGGCGGCTCCCCTGACATGCCGGTGTTGACTTTCGACGAGCCGAAACTCAGCCCTCGTGTCGGGAACGCCGGTGGCTCATCTGACCTGCCAGTGCTGACCTACGACGAGCCCAGGGCCAAAGTCCGCACGATCACAGGCGA
>JASLRP010000177.1 GCA_030743915.1 SAR202 cluster bacterium
GTCGAGGAAAATCAACACTGCGTCGGGCGCGTTCTGTCGGATGGTTGCGGCGCCCTGGATGTCGGCCTTGATGATGACGTCGATGCCATCCGCGAGCGCCTGATTGACCGGGCCTTTGGGCACACCGTACAGATTGCCATAGACCTCTGCGTGCTCCAAGAACTCATTTTCCAGAATCATCGCCGTAAATTGCGACTTTGTATAGAAGAGGTAATCGACCCCGTCAACTTCGTTGTCGCGTCGAGGCCGTGTGGTGGCAGTTACGGTGTAGTGGCAGGGCAGGTTGCTCTCTCTCATACGGGAGAGAACGGCGTCTTTGCCCACGCCAGAGGGGCCCGACAAAACGAACAATCGGCTCTTGGCCTTCGCGGTGTTCTCGTTCCTGTCTGGTGAGTCGCTCTGCACTATGGATGATCTGGCGATTGCCGAATGGGATGTACATCAGGGACGTTCATCGTCTGGAGATCGAGCGTCGCCATGCTTAGTCGCGGTTCTTTCGGAAGTAATCGAAGCGCGACTTGTCTTCGCCTTCGCCGCGGAGGCTTTGCATGCGCTGCGCCAGCTTATCGCCGAAAAACGCTGTGGCCATCGATTGGGAAGCTGAGGGCAGCTTTGGTCCGCTGTCTGGCACGACAGCGTCGGCTTCCCAGCGCGCGCGGAGTTCCCATGAGTTGACGAAACTTTCCAAAAGCAGTTCGTCTTTCTCTTTTATCTGGTTGCGGATGCCGTACAACTGGCCGATTAGCTGGTCAACCCAATGCACCAGGGCATCGGGGCTGGCCAGACAGACTGCTTCATTGTCCAGCGGGTCGTTGGACGCCAGGCGGGAGAAGCTGTCGAAACTAGCGTCGGCCAGTTCGTGCATCTCTCTCCAGCCATCGCTTCCAGCGGTGGCGTTGACGAAGGCCGACGACATTACCAGCGGCAGATAGTGCATGGCGGCTGCGTAACTGTCGTGCTCGGCAGGGTCCAGGAACAGTGGCTTGGCACCCAGGGCTTCGACGAGCCCGACGACTGTGCGAATGGAGGACTCGTCCGCTTTTTTCCCTGGAGTGACTGTGTATCTAGCGTCGGTGAATATGCTGGCGTCAGCGGATTCCACCGAGTTCGGCATGCGCTTTGGAAGAGGGTGTCCGCCCACGAAGTCAACATCGTTTGGGATGTAAGCTTCCGCCCATTCCAATACCGGAGTCTTGGTGGCAGATGTGTCGGTGACGACCGCGCCCTTATCGAGAACCGGGCCGATGGCCTCCATCAACTCTCGCATCTCGCCAATGGGCACATCGAGGACGACGAGCTGCGCTCCTTCAACGGCTGACCGCAGATTGCCAATGGTCTGATTTGCGGCATTCATCTTGGAGACCGCGCTTGTGACACTGCGGTCGCCTGACGATATCACGACCTCGGTATTGTTGAGGTTGCGTCTCATTAGCCCCAGGCCAATCGAGGCTCCCACAGGCCCAACGCCGATTATAGTTATTCGCTCCAATCCATCACCTCCGTGCCCCCGTGTTTCGTATGCGCCAATGGTATTAGATACCAGATTATCACAACACCTGTCTACCCAGTACCACAGTGGTTAACACATTTAATATCGGATTGATGAAGCTGGACAGGATTCCGGGGCCTGGAAGGGTGAAATCCAGCATGATGATCAACAGCAGAATCCCGGGGCCGTACTGCTCAAGCCTCGCGAAACTCCGCGCCGCCTCCGGCGGCAGGAGTCCCAGCACGACTTTGAAGCCATCCAACGGCGCGACGGGCAGCAGGTTGAAGGTCGCCAGTATCAGATTCCAGAACACCATGTGGAACAAGAAGAATCCCAGGATGTCGTTGGCTGCGCCACCGAACAGGGCGAATCCGAATGCCCCGGAGTCGGTCAGGCCCGCTCTGATCGGGATGGCAAACAGCGAAGCCGTGACGATGTTGGATATCGGGCCAGCTAGCGAGACCAGCGCCATCCCCTGACGGGGGCTGGTGTGGAGGAATTGAAAAGGGTTCACGGGCGTCGGCCTTCCCCAGCCGAAACCGGCGAACAGTATCAACGCGGTGCCTACAGGGTCGAGGTGGGCCACAGGGTTCAGCGAAAGCCGGCCCTGGCTCTGGGCGGTGCGGTCGCCGAGGGACGCGGCGGCCAGCGCGTGGCTGAACTCGTGGACCGTGATGGCAACCACCAGAGACAACGAGAATGCCAGCAGCGTGATTATGGCTTGAGCGGGGTCTCGCTGGAAGTCGTCCAGGATACGCAAAATCATAAGTATGCTCTGGGGCAAGAATACCAGGTTTGATTGGCGGTGACAGAGTGAATGCCAAAATAAAGACGGGGCGCGATTTGCGCCCCGTCATGAACAACTAGTTCAGTCAGGCTTGTGGGTCTAGTGGCCGCCGCATCCGCAGGCACCACCGCCGCCGCCGCATCCTCCTCCTCCGCCGCCACCGCAGCCGCATCCGCCGCCACCGCCGCCGCAGGCGCATCCGCCGCCGCCCTGGAAGTTGGGGTTGCTGATGACGAAACCAGAGCGCATCAGTCCTTCGACGTAGTCGATTTCAGACCCGTCCAGCAAGGGCGCGCTGTCGGAGTCAACCAGCACCTGAATGGTGTTGGTGTCGACGATAAAATCACCGGGGTCAGCCTCTTGCTCGACGCTGAGAACGTACTGCATGCCGCCCTGGGGTCCGGGCATAACCATCACCCTGAGCATGCCGTCGCCGTCGCCTTGCTCCTTGAGAATGTCTTGGAACTTTTCAGCGGCCAGTTCGCTGACTTCGAGTATCTTGGTTGTTGCCACTCGATGACCTCCAGTACTAACTTGATTGACGAAATGTTCGCTGGCGCCGTTCTTGCCGGCTTCCAAAGCGATCTGACATTGAGTCACTTCGGATTATGCTAGCACGCGCCTGATTTGTGGTCAATAATTTCTGAGGGCGGATAAAGCCTTTGAGTTATTACCATTTGGTTGCAAATAACCTCAACTAGCGTAGCTGAAACCATGAAGCCTGGCGCATCGAACTCGAGGGAATAGGTAGAATCGGCGGGGTCTTTCCTATGTGAGAGATTCGTGAGGGCATTATCGGATTCCTGGCGATCAGTTTTCCTATGGATCGTGGCGCCGTCAGGCGCGAATTTCGCGTTGACACTGATTCTTCAAGCGCTTTATACTGCTTGCAGATCCCCCTGGTGGTTGGAGCGAAGCGGCCCCACCCGTTCCCATCTCGAACACGGCAGTGAAACGCTTTAGCGCCGACGATACTGCATCCGCAAGGGTGTGGGAAAATAAGTCACTGCCAGGGGATTTTTTGTTTCCAGATTATTCCGCGCCCAGACGTGCCGCCCGTTTGCCATGACAGTCAGCGCAACTCACGTTGGACGTGGCTCCCAGAGGTTCGCGTAAGACGGGTTTCCACCACTTTCCCTGCGTGTTACAATCAACGCACTCAAGAGACTAGAGTTGGGCAGGAGACGGCATAACAGCCATACTTCACGCGGGCCAGTTTTCGGTCACATTCAAGCCATGCACAATACCCCTAATGGCTTTACACTATCCAGTTATTACGCCTATAATGAAAACGTCCGGACCCCACTCGGGAAAGCGGTAAAATGAACGTAGAAGAACGCGACAATTTCCAAGAGCAAGGCATGCACGAAGACATGGACGAGTTCTTGGACGCCGATGGCGAGGATATGGATGATCTCCTCGAGTCCCAAGAACAGGGCATGGGCGAGCTTCTTGATTCCATGGCTCCCATCAAACCGGTCCGCAGGGGCGACGTTGTAGAAGGCGTTGTAATGCGGGCAGATGCTGATGGCATCTTCGTGAATATCGGCCAAAAAGCCGAAGGCCATGTGCCGCCAACGGAGATGCGCACCCTGAATGAACAAGAGCTGGCTGAATTAGACGTTGGCGTGTCAGTCTTGACCATGGTGGTCAGGCCTGAGACCGCTGATCAGCCGGCAATCCTCTCTGTCGATCGCGCTGTGGGCGAGCAGGGATGGAGGTACCTGGAAAAAGCCCTGGATAGCGGCGAAGTCATTGATGGCGCAATCACAGGCTTCAATAGAGGCGGTTCAATCGTCGAAGTTGAAGGCGTTCAAGGTTTTGTGCCAATGTCCCAACTGGTAAGCGTATCCCGTGACCATTTCCGTATGTATCAGGATGGTGAGGGAGAGGTTGACCCAGAAGTTGATGCCGCCAGAAGAGAAGCGCAAGCTCAAGACATAGGCAAATCCCTCCAGATGAAAGTATTGGAGGTTAATCGAGGGCGCAATCGGGCCATATTCTCTGAGAGACAGGCTGTCCAGGAGATGAGGGACGAACAGAAAGCGCGTTTGATTGAGGAGCTTACCGAAGGCGAAATTCGGATGGGCAAGGTCACAGGCATCAGCAGTTTCGGGGCCTTCGTGGACCTGGGCGGCGCCGACGGCCTCATCCATATTTCAGAGCTTTCGTGGAGCCTGGTCAACTCACCGGATGAAGTGGTTAAAGTCGGCGATGAGTTGGACGTTTACGTTCTGCGAGTCGACGCCGAGAACAAAAAGATCGCTCTGAGCCTCCGCCGGTTGCAACCGGAGCCGTGGGAGACTATTCACGAACGGCACGCCGTTGGTGACGTAGTTCAGGCGACAATTACAAAATTGACAAACTTCGGGGCCTTTGCGCGCGTAGAAGATAGTGTAGAAGGCCTCGTCCATATATCTGAACTTTCAACGAGGATGATTACTCACCCTCGGGAAGTTGTGAGGGAAGGCGAGGAAGTGCAGGTCAAGATCCTTCGCATAGAGCCCGATCGAAGGCGGCTGGGTCTTAGCCTCAAGCAAGCGGCAGAAGAGGCATACTTCCAGGTCTAGCCCGGCTACGACATTCCTCTGAGGAGACACTGAAAATGGCAAGCAGGTTCGAAAAGTTCTCGGAGAGGGCTCGCAGAGTCCTTTCCCTGGCTCAGGAAGAAGCGCAACGCTTCAATCACAACTACATTGGCACAGAGCATATCCTGCTCGGCCTTGTTCGCGAGACGGACGGGGTAGCCGCCAAGGTTCTCACCAGCCTCGGAGTGGAGTTGACAAAGGTCAGGTCTGCGGTGGAGTTCATCATCGGCAGAGGTGAACGAGCGACACCTGGGGAGATTGGTCTGACACCTAGAGCTAAGAAGGTCATCGAGCTTGCAGTAGATGAAGCGCGACGACTGAGCCATAACTACATCGGAACAGAGCATCTGCTAATTGGGCTTCTTCGCGAAGGCGAAGGCGTTCCGGCGGGCGTTCTGGAAAGTCTGGGCGTCAACCTGGACAAGGTCCGGGGCGAGACCAGCAGGATTTTGAGCCAGAGCGCTTCGCAATCCCAGGGCAGCGGCAGTGGCCGCACCAGCACTCGGACTCCGACCCTCGACCAGTTGGGCATCGACCTGACTTCCGCTGCGCGAGCCGGCAAGCTCGACCCAACCGTGGGGCGCGAGCAGGAGATTCAGCGGGTCACTCAGATTCTCAGTCGCCGCACCAAGAACAACCCGGTCCTGGTTGGCGAGCCTGGAGTCGGCAAGACGGCCATCGTCGAGGCTCTGGCCCAGCGAATTGCCAGCAACGACGTTCCGGGCACCCTTCAAGGCAAACGACTGGTGACCCTGGACATGGGCGCGCTGGTCGCCGGCACCAAGTATCGCGGCGAGTTTGAAGAGCGCCTGAAGAAGGTCATCGAAGAGATTCGAGGCTCTGGCAACTGTGTGCTGTTCATCGACGAGATTCACACTATGGTTGGCGCAGGCGCCGCTGAAGGCGCTGTTGACGCAGCCAACATACTGAAACCATCCCTGGCCAGGGGCGAGCTTCAGACCATCGGCGCGACCACCCTGGACGACTATCGGAAGTATGTCGAGCGCGACCCCGCTCTGGAACGACGCTTCCAGCCCGTGAGGGTAGAAGAGCCGTCCGTTGACGAGACTATCGAGATTCTTCGGGGCGTCAAGGGTCGCTATGAAGAGCATCACCAACTTGAGATCAATGACGAGGCGCTGAGAGCGGCTGCAAACCTTGCGGCCCGCTATATCTCCGACAGGTTCCTGCCCGACAAGGCCATCGACCTGATCGACGAAGCAGCCTCCAGAGTCCGCATCAACTACAGCACGACTCCTCTGTCGGTCCAGGAAGCCACCAAGCTTCTGGAGAGCGTCAAGAAGGAGAAGGACGAAGCCATCGCAGGGCGACAGTACGAGTTCGCCGCCGAGCTTCGTGACCGCGAAGCCAAACTCGCCGACAAGCTGAGCGAGCTTGAGCAGACCTGGAAAGACGACCAGGACTCGGAGCAGCCTCTGGTCAACGAAGAGAACATCGCTGAAGTCGTCAGCATGTGGACAAGCATTCCCGTGACGCGGCTTGCTGCCACCGAGACCGAGCGTCTCGTTCACATGGAGGAACGTCTCGCTGAGAAGGTCATCGGCCAGAGCGAGGCCATTAACCTGGTTTCCAAGGCCGTCCGGCGCGCCCGCGCTGGATTGAAGGACCCCAAACGCCCGACAGGCATCTTCCAGTTCCTCGGCCCGACCGGTGTCGGCAAGACCTACCTGGTCAAAAAGCTGGCCGAATTCCTGTTCGGCTCTGAGGAGTCGATGATCCGCATCGACATGTCGGAGTTCATGGAGCGGCATTCGGTGGCCCGTCTGACGGGCGCTCCTCCGGGATACATCGGATACGACGACGGCGGCCAGTTGACCGAATTGGTGCGGCGCAAGTCCTACTGCGTGATTCTCCTCGACGAAATCGAGAAGGCTCACCCAGAAGTATTCAACATACTGTTGCAGATTTTCGACGACGGACACCTGACCGACTCCAAGGGCCGGAGGGTGGACTTCCGAAACACCATCATTGTGATGACATCTAACATCGGCTCCGACCTGATCCGGCAGGACCGTTCCATCGGCTTCTCCGCCCGGAACGATTCGGACGAGCAATCGGATGAGAAATATAATCGGATGCGGGACAACGTGATGGATGAGGTGAAGCGCTTCTTCCGTCCAGAGTTCTTGAACCGCATCGACGGCTCGGTGGTCTTCCATCAATTGAGTCGAGAACACATGACCAAGATTCTGAGCCTGATGCTCAATGAGGTTGTTTCCAGCCTGATCGAAAAAGGAATCGATCTGGAAGTGACCGATGACGCCAAAGATTGGCTTTGCGACAAAGGGTTCGACCCGGTGTTCGGCGCCAGACCCCTCAGGCGCGTCATTCAGGACAATCTGGAGGACAAGCTGTCCGACGCCATTCTGGCCGGAGAGCTTGGCCCCGCGGACACGGCTGTCGTGGAAATCGAAGAAGACGCAATCGTCGTCAAAACGCGGTCTCCCTTCACAGTCGCTTCCACTTAGAAAACCCCTTACGGCGATGACTTACAGAGGTCTGGGGATGTTTGAGTCCCCAGGCCTCTGTTTATGATTAAAACTGCGGATTCCTGAAATGGCCAGGCAACCGAAAACCAGAACTGTGTTCGTCTGCGACTCCTGCGGCAACGAGTATTCGAAGTGGGAGGGGCGGTGCCGTTCCTGTGGCGAATACAACACTATGGGCGAGATGAAAGTCTCGACTCAGCGCCCGGCAACGGGAGGCTGGACCGGCACGACAGCAGCCAGCGCAATGCCGCTGGCCGATGTGTCCACTGAATCAACGCCGCGCATGGTTTTCTCGTCCACTGAGGTCAACAGAGTCCTCGGCGGGGGAATCGTGGCAGGCTCTCTGGCTCTGGTTGCCGGCGATCCGGGTATCGGCAAATCAACGCTGCTGTTGAGGCTGGCATCTGAAACGGGCGACGGGACCACGGCTGTGTATTCGACGGGCGAAGAGTCTGCGGCTCAGATTAAGATGCGGGCCGACAGGATGGGGATCAAGACCGACGGTCTGTACGTTCTGCCTGCGACCAACGTGGAACAGGTGATCGAACAGGCGCAGTCGTTGAAACCTGCGCTGGTCATCGTTGACTCGATACAGACCATGTTCGACGAGGGCGTGTCTTCTGAGCCGGGGAGCGTCGGACAGATTCGTGAATGCACGAGAAGGCTTTTGGAACACGCAAAGTCATCCAATGTTCCGATGGTCCTCAGTGGACATGTGACGAAGGGCGGCGACATCGCAGGGCCGAGAGTCATGGAACACATGGTTGACGTGGTTCTGCAGATGGAAGGCGACCCGGTGAGCGCGTGGCGATTGCTGAGGTCGGTGAAAAACAGGTTCGGCTCCACCAACGAGGTTGGAGTGTTCGAGATGACGAGCGCGGGGCTGGAGGAGGTCCAGGACCCTTCAGCGGCGTTCATCGCGGAGAGGGGCTCAGAGTCCATAGGCTCGGTTGTTATCGCCACATTGGAAGGCACCAGGCCGTTGTTGGCAGAGGTGCAGGCGCTGACCTCAGCGTCAATGCTCCCGACTCCACGGCGAGTCGCCAGCGGAATGGACTTCAACCGGATGCTTCTGGTGTGCGCAGTTTTGGGCCGAAGGGCAGGAGTGAACGTGGGCGGACAGGATATCGTTGTGAACGTGACGGGCGGCCTTCACGTGTCTGAGCCTGCCGCAGACCTGGGAGTTGCGCTGGCGATAGCCTCCAGCGCGCGAGATGTCCCGTTGTCGCCAGGCCTGGCGGCTGTGGGGGAGGTGGGACTCAGCGGCGAGGTCCGTTCGGTGCCACAGTTAGACCGCCGGATTGCAGAGGCGGACCGTCTGGGCCTGAACCGGATTATCGTTCCCGCAAGACAGTGGGATGAAAACGCGACAGCCAATTCGATAGAAGTAGCGCCAGTATCGACGATACGCCAGGCTCTCCAGGCGGCGCTGCCCACGACGCAGGCTCGATCTTAGAAATCGTCAATATGATTAGAATATGAAAGCATTGGGGGCGTTAAACTGAGAAACGCATATTTTCACTGCATCGGCGGAGCCAGCGGAGACATGATCCTCGGAGCGACGGTTGACGCCGGGGCTCCGATTGAAGCGATCAACTCTGCTATCGACTCCATGAAGGTAAAGGGCGTCTCCATCACTTGTCAGAACGCGCAGCGGGCCGGCTTGAATGGCAAGCTCGTGGAGGTGCATCTGGACGAACAGGCGAAGCGGCCTCGCAATATCCAGGAATTCGTGGACACGGTGGAGGGCAGCGGCCTTTCTGAAGCTGTGATTGGACGGGCAACAGCCGTATTTCGGCGTCTCGAAGAGGCCGAGTCCCGGGTGCATCAGACTCCCATTGAGGGTGTTCACCTGCACGAGTTAGGAACCCTGGACACGCTGGTGGATGTGGTAGGCGGCATCGTTGGCCTGGACTCCCTGGGAATCGATAGGCTGTACTCGTCGCCTTTCCCGACGGGCTCTGGTGTCATCAAGAGCCAGCACGGTATTCTGCCTGTGCCTGCGCCTGCGACGTCTGCGCTAATGGCGCTGGCGAAGGCGCCGATGGTCCCCGCTCCGGGCGGCGCGACACAGACTGGCGAGATGGTCACACCCACCGGCGCGGCTATCATCACGACGCTGGCGACCTTCCGACAGCCTGCCATGAATCTCGAAAACATCGGCTATGGCCTTGGGTCACGAGAGTCACGAGACTACCCCAACGCGCTGGCCCTCTGGATCGGCGAAGAGAACGGCGTTTCCTACAACAATGAGCTTATCCTCATCGAAACCAATGTTGACGATATGACTGGAGAGTTGCTGGGCTACGCTCAGGAACTGCTGTTTGACATTGGAGCTCGCGACGTCTGGTTCACTCCTATCCAGATGAAAAAGAGCAGGCCCGCGACGATGGTCAGCGTCATTGTGGAGCAGAAGCTTGAGGCCCCGGCCATCGAGATTCTGATGCGCGAAACGACGACGCTGGGCGTTCGGGTGCGGCCTCTGGCCCGGTACGAAGCTGAGCGTGAGCAGGCGACAGCGGACACTCCGCTGGGCCAGGTGTCGGTAAAGATCAAGTTGCTGGATGGCGTCGCCATCGCCGCTTCGCCCGAATATGAGGACTGCAAACGCATCGCCCAGGACAAGAACATGCCCCTGCAGGAGGTCTATCGTATCGTGAAGCGCGAAGCGGAGGCCCAACTCCTGGAGAGCTAGGAGCCGTCGGGTATCGGGTGTCTGGGGAAACTGTCAGTCGGCAGAACACGCCGACGCCATATCTCGCCATTCTGAGTCGAGGCGAAGAATCTGGTCGTTGAGAGACACCGCTTGTCATACAACCGACCAGATGTCTCACCGCCGCTCAGCGTTGCGTGGCATATATATCACCGATGGTGGTGTCGCCGACAAACGACCGGTCTGATTTCCGCATAACATTGATGCCGCAACTGGTGTTGACCGCAACCGAATACATGATTAGAATATATTATGAAACGCGGGTTAGCTGACCGTTGGTGTTGGTGACCCGGCGTGTTTAATTCTGAGGCATCGGCCAGAAGGCTGGAGCGCCGATTCCTGACTGGCGGGTTCTACCCACACATCGATGTTGATGTCCAGCGCGCAGTATC
>JASLRP010000178.1 GCA_030743915.1 SAR202 cluster bacterium
TGACACAGGCGAAAGAATGACTTGCACCCAGAAATCACCTGACGCAGATGCCGTTCGACACCTTGGATTTTGAGCTAACCTTTCGAAAGGTCGTCCGTTATAAAGGTCAGCATACCCAAGGGAGTCGAGGTGTTGGCGCCATGGTGTTCATGATCCCGCAAACGGGTAAGATCGCGTGGGGTGTTTTGGCGTTAGCCGGTATGTCGTCGTTGGCTCTGGCGTGTGGCCCATCGGAGACTTCGGCTACGCCTGCGGCTCTTGGCGAGCCTGCCTCTTCCTCTCCTCCAACTGTTCAGCCTGCCTCGCCATCCGCATCGGAGGTTCCACTAACGCAATCTTCGGGAGACGCGGCTGCGCGAGACCTCTCCGGCGGCGCCAATCGCAGGTCGCCCTTTGTCCCATTGGATAATCCCGAGTTTTTGACCGCCGAGGACGCCTCTTTCCTGGGCGACGACAATCTGATTATGGGCCTGGAGCTTGAAGGTCAGGCCCGCGCTTATCCAATAGGAATGGTGTATTACCATCACGTGGTCAATGACATGGTGGACGGCAGGCCGATGCTGGTGACCTATTGAATCAAGTGCAGTTCGGGGGTCGGGTTCGACCCCGTGATGCAGGGACAGGCCCTGACTTTCGAGACCTTCGGTCTGAACAAGGGCGTGATGACCATGCGAGACCGTGAGACCGGCACCGTGTGGACTCAGTTGGACGGCAAAGCCACCTCAGGTCAGTTGCTCGGAGAGAGGTTGGACATGATCCCCATGCCGCAAATGACGTGGGGAGAGTGGAAGGAGAACCATCCCGACACGCTGGTCCTGTCGCCGGCAACGCCTTTCATCGACCGCTATCGCGCGGTGAACACAGGCAGCTTCAATCCCAACGAAGCGATATACGGCGACGACCGGATGGACTCCAACGCCCTGGTCATTGGCGTCGAGGTCGAGGGCGTCTTTAAGGGCTATCCCATCAACGAATTTCCGTCTGATGGAGGCGTGATCAACGACACTCTGGGTGGCCTGTCTATCGTAGCGCTCTATGACGGGGTCTCTAAGACTGGCCTTGCATACTCACGTGTGCTCGATAACCAGACTCTGGAGTTTTATGTTACCGAAGGTGAGGACTTCGCCATCCGAGACAGGCAGACAGAATCAACCTGGGATGCCCAGGGTAACGCTGTCTTCGGCCCTCTTGAAGGGAACGTGTTAAAATTCGTGCCGTCATTCATTTCTGAATGGTACGGATGGTCAGGGTATCATCCTGAGACACAGTTGTTCGCTCAGGCTCCGTAGTCTGTTCTCACTCCGAGGGCAGATCGCCGGGCCTGCCCATTGGAGTTCAGGCCGATTATCGACCAGCATAAAACGTTCACCCTCGAAAACAACGACGGCGGCGCTCGCGTCGGGACCCTCCACACGACCCACGGCGACGTGCCTACGCCCGCCTTTATGCCTGTGGCGACCCAGGGTTCGGTGAAGACCATCGACCCCATCGACATAAACGCTATCGGGACCAACATCCTTCTGGGGAACACATATCATCTCTACCTGCGGCCCGGCGTTGACCTTGTGGAGGAGTTCGGCGGCCTGCATACGTTCATGGTCTGGGACGGCCCCATACTGACCGACAGCGGCGGGTTTCAGGGCTTCAGCCTGGAGCATCTTCGCAAGATCGACGAGGATGGCATCCTGTTCAAGTCCCACCTGGACGGCTCCATGCACAAGTTCACGCCTGAATCGACGATTCAGCACGAGGAGCGGCTCGGCGCCGACATCATCATGCCTCTGGACATGTGCGTCTCCGCCGACGCAGACCGGGACGAAGTAGAAATGGCCGTCGAGCGCACCAACCGATGGGCGGTGCGATGCAAGGAAGCCCATACCAGAGCGGGCCAACTGCTGTTCGGCATCGTGCAGGGCGGGCTGTACGAGGACCTGAGGCAGAGGTCTGCCGAGTTCATCATGTCCCTGGGGTTCCCCGGTTACGCAGTGGGCGGCCTGAGCGTGGGCGAAGGCAAGGAGCGGATGTACGCCATGACGGGCGTGACCACGGAGCTTCTGCCATCTGACGCTCCGCGATACCTGATGGGCGTCGGCTCCCCGGAGGACCTGGTGGAGAGCGTCGCTCGGGGCATCGACATGTTTGACTGCGTTTTACCGACTCGCATCGCCCGTAACGGCGCGCTGTTCTCCAGAAATGGCAGAATCAACATAGTCGCCGCATCCCACAGAAGGCGGGACGAACCGCTGGAGGAAGGGTGCGACTGCTACACCTGCAAGACCTTCTCGGCGGCGTACGTCCACCACCTGTTCAAGGCGAAGGAGCTTCTAGCGTACCGTCTGGCGACCATCCACAACCTGAGGTTCATACTGCGGTTGATGGAGGAGATGCGCCAGGCGATTTCAGAGGGCAGGTTCCAGAGTTACCGTGAGGAGTTCCACAGCAACTTTACCCCACCCGACGAGCGGGTGAGGCATGTTCAGAGACAGAAGTGGTTGAGGTCCCAGGGAAGACCGGGAGTCTAGAAGCCTCCGGCCACGGCGGGAACGATGCTGATCTCATCCCCCTCTGCAGTGGCAGAGTTGATGCCTTCCAGGAATCGAACATCTTCGCCATTGACGTAGATGTTGACGAAGTTTCGGAGTTCGCCCTGCTCGTCGCACAGGCGCTCCTTGAGTCCAGGGAACTGGCTGTCCAGGTCGCCTATGATCGCGTTTACGGTGTCGCCGTTGACCGCCACTTTGTCCTGGCCGTTGGTCACACGGCGGAGAGGAGTCGGAATCCTCACCATTATGCTCATTTCAGATTGTCCTCTCTATATTTTATGCCTTCGGGCTGCACTTCCTGTGTGGGTCTGACCGCCATCGCCATGTTGGACGGAACGAAGCATCTGATCGCCTGCATTCCAACCGTCGGTCATTATCGACCAGATTCTTCGATTGCGATCTCAGAATGGCTATTCCTACACCATGCTGAGCGGAGCGGAGTATCTGGTCGCCCAATATTCAACTGTGGCCTGTTAACGACCAGATTCTTCGATTGTGATCTCAGAATGGCGTTACTGATTAGATGCTGAGTCAGCCCGATGAGATTAACCCTGGATCACGTCTCCGCTGACCGGGTCAACCCTGACACCGGTTTCAGCGACCCATGTCAGGCCATCGGTGATTTCGCTCTCAGCGCCTTCCAGCTCCAGAACGACCCAGCCGATATCCTCGCGAACGTCGGCGCGCCGGATGTTGGTTACTACTTTATACCGATGGCCTAATTCGTAGATGACGGACTCGGTGATGAGTTCCGTTGGGAACGTGAATTTTACTCGTCTTTTCACCATAGCGCGCCATCCTAAATTCTTGGCCAGCGGGGACTACCGCCCCGTCATCGCCTCTTCAAACGCGTCGTAACTGGGAGAGATGTGAATGGGATTGACCACGCTCTCCACAACTTCCTGAGTCTTGAGGCCGTTGCCTGTAATGTATGCCACCGTCACCTCGTCAGGCTTGATCTTGCCCGTGTTGACCAGTCTTCTGAGGCCGGAGATAACCACACCGCCTGCGGTCTCTGTGAAGATGCCCTCGGTCTGCGCCAGCAGTTGGATGCCCTCGACGATCTCGTCCTCCATCGCTATCACCGCGGAACCGTCCGATTCGGCGATGGTGCGAAGGGCGTAAGGCCCGTCGGCGGGATTGCCGATAGCCAGCGACTTGGCGAGGGTGTCGGGTATGACGGGCCGGACCTCGTTGCTGCCCTCGTTAAAAGCCTGAGCGATGGGTGAGCAACCCTCGGCCTGAGCGATGTGCATCTTGGTCTCGGCAGAGTCGATCAAGCCTGTCTGGACCAGGTCCTTGAGGCCCTTGTGTATCTTGGTAAACAGCGCGCCGGACGCTCCAGGCACGACGCAGTGGTCGGGAGCCAGCCAGCCCAACTGCTCGGCGACTTCGTAGCCCAGGGTCTTGCTGCCCTCGGCGTAGAACGGGCGCATATTGACGTTCACGAACGCCCACCGATGGTTGTCGGCAAGCTCACTGCACAGGCGGTTCACCTGGTCATAGGTGCCGTCAACGGCCACCAGGGTCGCGCCGTAGATCGCCGCGCCCAGGATTTTGCCCTTCTCCAGGTTGGCCGGGAACAGCACCATCGTGTTCATGCTGGCCTTGGCC
>JASLRP010000179.1 GCA_030743915.1 SAR202 cluster bacterium
TGGGGGCCCTGGGGGAGTGATCCCCTGGGGCTACCCGACCTATATCTCGTTACCTGATGCCGCGGAACATCAGGTAGAGTAGGTGTGTCGAAATATGGCAGTTTGCTCGATTCTGAGAATGAAAGCCGTGCTTGGTATCAAATTATGAGACAGCCCAGCGTGATCTTGATCGGCGGCGCTCCGATGATTGGCAAGACGACGACGGCCCGCAGGCTGGCCGCACGGCTGGATTATGGCATGATGTCAACGGACGACGCGGGGCAGTCTATAAGGGCAGTGACGACTCCCGAGTCACACCCGGAGCTTCACCCTATGAGCGGGATAGACTATCGGGAATACTACGTGTCGCGCTCGACTGAGCGGTTGATTCAGGACGCCGAGAACCAGCACCTGGCCGCCTGGCCCGCTGTGGAGTCGGTAATCAGGTCGCACGCGGACTGGGCAGGACCCATCGTGATTGAGGGCTGGGCATTGATGCCTGAAGCGGTCGCAGGACTTAACCTTCGGGGTGTGGCATCTCTATGGATGGTGGCTGATGACAGCCTTCTGGAGCAGAGAATTCGGGCTAATGAGGATTTCTGGCGTGGCGCTTCTGACGAGGAGTTGATGATTCGCCGATACCTGGAGCGAAGTATGTGGCACAACAATCGCACCAGGGCCAGAGCTGAACAGCTTGGGTTGAAGGTTGTCTATCTCGAACCCGAAACATCGTCCGACGAGCTATGCGATCTCTGCCTGCGGACTTTGTGAAGGCCACAATCCGCCATGTTGAGGTCGGAGTCGAAGCATCTGGTAACCATACGACGGCGTTGTTCCTTAGCGGCCAGATTCTTCGGTTGCGACCTCAGAATGACGTGGTTTGGCTGACACCTCAAAAACCGACACCTGCCAACTTACCCTGGAATCCACTTGGCGGCGTCGGCTCTCAACTCGGCGCGGAAGTCGGGATGGGCTATGGCTATGAGCGCCTCAGCACGTTCTCGATGATTCCTGCCCGCAAGCTCGGCGATGCCGTACTCGGTCACGATGGTGTCGGCCCAGAAGCGGGGGATGGTCACAATCTCGCCCTCGGCGAGCCTGGGGACGATCCTCGATATCGCGCCATCTGCGGCAGTGGAGTAGAGCAGGGTTATGGCCCTGCCGCCCCTGGAGTACAGGGCGCCCATGTGAGTCTCGGGCTGGCCGCCGATGCCGTTGTACATTTGGCCTCCGAACACGCTTTCGGAATTTATCTGGCCAATCAGGTCAACGCTGAGAGCGTTGTTCATGCCCACCTGCTGGTGGTTCTGGGCGATGAGCCAGGGGTCCAGCAGATAGTCTGGCTCGTAAAGCTCGAATTTCGGGTTGCCATCAATGACGGCAAAGTCTCGGTCGTCGGACCCGCTCCAGGCGACGGCCACCGCTTTGTTCTTGTGGATGGTCTTGCGGCTGCCGTTAATCACTCCGGCATCCACAAGGTGGCCTATGCCCGGGACGGTCAGTTCGGTATGCAGGCCCAGGTCCAGCTTGTCGTCGAACACGCCCAGCTTGGGCAGGTAGGTGGCGGGAGTTCCCACGCCAATCTGGATTGTGGAGCCGTGGCGTATCAGTTTCTTGACGTTCTCTGCGATGGCAACCGCCGCCGGTGGCGGGTCGTCCAGACCTAACAGCGTCTTCAGCCTCCTGATATCCAACAGTCCGAATCGAGGGGCCATCGGAGCCAGCCTGACAGGGTCCACCTGCTGGATGATCTGCTCCAGTTCCCTGCGCTTTTCATCCTCGAACCCTGAAACCGACTCCATCAAGCTCTCACGGGTGGCCTTTGGAGGATTCATCTCGACCAGTCGGTCGAAGGCGTCCACGGGCAGAAAGCAATCGCCAAAGGTGCGAATCAGGCTTGGGTTGACCTCGGCAATGACCCTGTTTGCCCGCCGAGCGTAGGCGCGCTTGAACCAGGGCTGAGGGCCGAATCCCAGCATTCCGTTTTCGTGAGGAGGCGTGACAGTGACCAGCGCCACGTCGATGGGTTTGGCGATGTCAGGGCGTTCGTCGTTGGTTTTGAAGGTGAGAGAGAAGCCCAGTGGCAGGTACGGCGCGATGCCTTCGTTTTCGTAAGCCCTGGCGTTGGGGCCGATGAAGTTCTCGACCTCGACATGGAAGCCCGCGTCTAACAGGGCGCCCACATCGAACCCCGGAGTGGAGATGGAAATGGTCACGTCCGATAGTTCAGGGCCGCGAGCAATGAGCGCGGCCACAAGCGCCATTGGCTGTTCAGTCAGCGGTATCACCACCCGGTCGCCGCTCTCGACTATGGACACAGCCTCTTCAGCCGACGCAAGCCTGCCTGCGTACTCGTCCCGCCACGTCATACGCTATCTCCCTAGAAGTTCGATCATCGGGTCCAATGAGGTGGATGTCTCGTTGGGAGAAACCCAACTCCCCGCCGCGTTGTATATGTTTCTCCCGGCGAGACAATGCCATCATACAACATGTGTCCAGTCCGAGCTTGCCAGTCGCGAGCGCCGACAGCATGAAACGAGGAAACAGCGTCGTTTGTGGATGCTGAGCCAAGATTAAGGGTTCAATGCGTTCCAGTTCTTTGACGCTTCTTGTTGAGCCTCCAGAATCTCTGCGGGCCATCCGGTTTTGAAGTATTCCAGGATGGCCATTGCCTCTTCGTCGGAGATGGTCCCTCCAAAGGCAGGCATTTTTTTGCCTCTATAACTCAGACGGCCAATGATGATGTCCACCAACTGTCCGTCAGCGTGATGCCATGTGTGTCCATCAGGGCCGTGTGTTGGAACATCAGCCAATGCGCCCTCGCCTGATTTCGCGTCCCCGTGACACAACTGGCAATGCTCGGCGTACAGAGTTTCGCCAATGGTGACCTGAGATTCAGCGTCCGACCCTCCACACCCCAGCGCCGGCGCCAGTATCAACATCAGCATGATTCCCGACGCCAAAGGCAATCTCATCGCACGATTTTCTGCTGGGCGGCTCATATGACAGAATATGCGCCGCGCACAAAGTTACAGGTGGCCAGGAATGAAGAGTTTACCCTCACTCGCTGTCCAGCAGGGCGCGGACCTTCAGGGACATTTCGATCATGGTCACGGGCTTCTGCATGAACCCGCCCTCCGGCTCCTGGATTCCGCCGCCCTTGGCCATGTCGTCGAAGTATCCTGACATGTACAGCACCTTGCCATCGGGGCGGGCTGACCTGAAGTGTTCCGCCAGTTCACGGCCCCCCATGACCGGCATCACAACATCCGTCAGCAGAAGATCAATGTCGTCGTCGGTGTCATTTTCAATCAATTTGATAGCATCCTCGCCGTTGACAGCCTCCAGCACCTTATAGCCTTGACGTGTCAGCGCCCGCACCGTGAGCCTTCTTACCGCTGGCTCATCCTCCACCAGCAGCACGGTCTCGGTTCCTACGAAGAGGTCACGGGGAGTCTCGACGGGTTGGAGTACCTTGCTGGATTCCTGAACACGGGGCATGTAGATGGTGAAGGTTGTGCCTTTGCCGAGTTCGCTGTCCACGCTAATGTGGCCGCCGTTCTGTTTGACGATGCCGTAACAGACCGAGAGTCCCAGTCCTGTTCCCTGTCCCACCTCTTTTGTGGTGAAGAACGGATCGAAAACTCTGGATGCCACCTCAGGAGTCATGCCTACGCCGGTGTCGATGACCTTAATTGCCACCGCCTCTCCGGACCCCAAAGCAGATTCCAGGCCGGTCCCTTCCTCCCCCATCGTGACATTCATGGTCTGGACGGTCATTTTACCGCCACCGCGCATGGCGTCGCGGGCGTTAACTGCCAGGTTGATCAGCACCTGCTCCATCTGTCCAGGGTCCACCTTGACCGACCCGGCGTCGGGAGTAGCATCCAGAATCAGGTCAACGTGCTCGCCGATAAGTCGCCGGAGCATCTTGTCCAGGTTGACCACCAGGTCGTTGATGTTCAACACCTCAGGTTCGATGGCCTGACGTCGGGAGAAGGCCAGCAGTTGCCGCGTGAGTTGCGCGCCGCGCTCTCCGGCCTTCTGCATCTCCTGGAGGTAGGTTGTATCCACGCGTCCCTCAGAAGCGCTCTGTGTCATGGCTAGCTGGGCATACCCGATGACCACTGACAACAGGTTGTTAAAGTCATGGGCGATCCCGCTGGCCAACTGCCCGACGCTCTCCATTTTCTGAATCTGGACGAGCTGCTGCTCCAGTTGGTTACGCTCGACGATCTCTTGTTTGAGAGCTTCGTATGCTTCGGATAGCTCTCCGGTGCGCTCTTCGACTCGAAGTTCCAGGTCGTCCCGGGCCTGCTCCAATTCAAGCGCAAGACGCCTGCGCTCGGTCACGTCACGAACGATGGCCTGGAATCCTGTCACCTCTTCGTTTTCTCTCAGCAGGGTCACCGTCTGTTGGACCCATTTTTCCGAGCCATCAGCAACGATGATGGGAAACTCCATATGTGTTTCACGAATAAGTTGTCTGAGCTGGCTCAGGTAGAAAGTGAGGACTTTCCTACGCCAGTCCGGCGCTATGAACGCAGTGAAGTGTTGCCCGATGAACTCTTCAAAAGGGATACCTGTAGTCCGTATCAACGCGTTGTTAGCGTAAGTGAAATAACCGCGAGAGTCGGCTGTGTACACCATGTCTCCGGTAAGCTCTACGATGCGCCGGAACCGTTCTTCGTTTTGCCGGATGGCTTCCTGTTCGGCCAGATGGCGCTTTTGAAGGTCGGTCTCGAGTTCTTGAATTCGGGACTCCAACTGTTGCTGATAGTCCTGTTGATGGTTCCTGAGCTTGGTGAGATGGCTGGACAGCACGCTGGCGCCCAGCCATCCGGCAACTGAACCGAAGGCGAGAAGGATGAATGTAGAGCTCGAAGCTCCTGCATAATATCCGGGGTAAAATGCTAGTATCGTGCCATTGACAGTCAACGGGCCGATCAAACCGCCAACGATGAATGGGCCGTAATACACGACCGTGGAACCTACCAACCCCCGATTTTCGGACCTCGGCATCATGATCGGGACTCGCCGTATCCCAAACGAGATAGGGAGACCGATGGCCAGGTGGAAGAACATTATCGTGGGCGTGGCCCACAGCGCCAGGCCGCCGGAGACGCCGAAGGCGACAGCGCCTACGCTACCCAGAACGGCGACTAGCGACCAGCCGATGATTATCAGCAGGAGGAATATGTCGAAGTCCGGGTAGGTTGGAAACAGGCCGCGTTTGACGGTTGTCGATACACGGCGCACATTTGGTCGATTCATATGTCCGCTTCTACTTGGCCCCTCATCAAGTTCTGCGGTGTGGTGAAGCAAAGTCAATCGTTCCGGTTCGTGCAGGTCGATTACGGAAATGCTTCCAAACGTGGAGGAGAGTCAATCAACGTGGAGTATTCGCTGGTCAGCGCCATCTTCCTCCGGCGATGGCGCCACGAATCTGCCATAGTGTTATTGTCAGCCCAATATCAACGGTTGTCGATGCCTTGCGGAAAATTGACAAGACATCCGACTGACCAGCATCAGGCCCAATAGTGTGGCTCAGGTGGGGATGTTGTTATAATCCATCCGTTAATTATATCGTCAACCGCATCGACATCGAAAGTATGTGGGTTCTGGATATTTTGGGGATAGGTACGATTATCAAAAACCTGTCGTTCAGCAAACTGGAATGGGCGGGGATCATCGGGCCAGTGGCTGCTCTGATTCTCTACCACTACCTGATTCGCGGGCCGGCGCACGACCTGTTCCATTCAGGGCCGGGTATCGGCGTTCTGACGGCGCTGGCGGGTTTTGCCATCGTGGTATTCTCCCGCTCAATATTTCTGGCCATCAAAAGGGCCCAGCGCGACCTGACAGAGATGACGGAAGTGGTCTCCAACCAGAACGCCCAGCTTCGCGCGCTCAATGAGGCGAACTTCGCCCTGTCAGAGGAGAGGTTGGTGTCATCGACGCTTCAACGCGTGGTGGACCTGAGCCGAGAACTGGCCCAGGTTCGTTACGCAGCCCTGAGCATCGCCGGCGAGAACGGCGGCATCAGCGCGTTCCTGACCTCCGGCATGGACGAGGCGACCCGCGAGAGTATCGGCCCCCCTCCAACTGGCGAAGGAATTCTCGGACTCACGCTCAATCAAACCGAGCCTGTGCGATTGAACGATGTGGCGGCGCACGCCGCGTCGGTTGGATACCCTCCGGGGCACCCTGATATGAAAAATCTTCTCGGCGTTCCAATCGCATACAATGGACGGGTTATCGGAAGTCTCTATCTTGTGGACAAGATCAATGAGAAACCGTTCACAGCCCAGGACGAGGAGATCGTGACGTTGTTCTCCAATCAGGCGGCGGTGGCGATTCAGAACGCGGACCTCTACGAGCAGATTCAGGCTCTGGCTGTGGAAGGAGAGCGGACCCGCATATCGCGAGAGATGCACGACGGTCTCGCTCAGGTTGTCAGCTACGTGAACACCAAGGCCCAGGCTGTCGAGGTGTATTTATCCAGAGGAGAGTTGGAGTCCGCCCAGGGAGAACTCGCCGACATGAGCAAGTCCGCCCGTCAGGTTTACAAGGACATTCGCGAAGGGATACTGGCCCTGCGCACCCAGGTGGGATTAGAGCGCAGTCTTCACGAGGCCCTGATCGAATACCTGGAAGAGTACCAACACCAGATAGGCCGCGACACACACGTTAGCTGGCAAGTGCCCGAAAGCCTGGACCTCAGTCCGCTGCAAGAGGTGCAGATTCTCCGCATCATACAGGAGGCGCTGACCAACGTGCGGAAGCACGCCGAGGCCACCGAGATTTCGGTCAACCTCTCGCAATCTGAGACCGGACTGACGATCATGGTCGAAGACAATGGCAATGGATTCAATCCCGTGGCCCTCAAGAGGGGGGCATGGCCCCAACTGGGCCTTCAGACGATGCAGGAACGCGCCGAGGCGATCGGCAGTATTTTCGAGTTGGACAGCTTCCCCGGCCGGGGGACCAGGGTGCGTCTCTCAGTGCCGCGCGCAGGAAATCCTGTCCAGTCAGGAGACGAGCAATGAGAGTGATGCTGGTGGATGATCGATCTCTTATGCGCGACGGCGTGGCCAGCCTCCTGCGCTCCCAGGGGCACGAGGTGGCAGGCGAGGCCAGCAACGGGCAGGAGGCCCTAGATATGGTTGCCGAGGTCAACCCTGACCTCATCCTCATGGACATCCGTATGCCGGTCATGGGAGGTCTGGAGGCCACCCGCGCCATCAAGGCCCGTTATCCAGACACAAAGATCGTCATGCTGACGGTATCTGATGACGAAAACGATCTGTTCGAGTCGGTCAAAAGCGGCGCTCACGGTTACCTGCTCAAGGACCTGGAGGCGGCAGAGTTCTTCGAGGCTCTGGACGCCATCCAGAGGGGAGAAGGCGTCGTTCCCACGCGTCTGGCAGGGAATCTGCTGAAGGAGTTCAGGGATCAGGCTGCGCGGGTTGTCCAGGGCAGCGAGGAAGACATTCTCAGCGCGCGGGAACATGACGTCCTCAACCAGGTGGCCCAGGGCCTGACCAATAAAGAGGTCGCCGATCAGCTATTCATCAGCGAGAATACCGTCAAGTACCATATGAAGAACATCCTCGACAAGCTGCACCTGCGCAACCGAGCCCAGGTCATCGCGTGGGCGGCGCGGCACAGCGGCGGCGGCTCCTGAACCAGGATGAATCCTGCAAGGTTCGTGTGAAGGGATGATGGTGAAACGACCGCGAGATTTCGCAATGAATGAAGTCGCGGCGCTGCTTAATCATTGAGAAGTGGCGACACGCTGATATTCTCTCCGTCAGGGCGCATAGATTCCGCTTCGACTGTGGCCCAGGATATGGTCATGGACCAAACAAAAAAGGAGGGCATGGCGCCCTCCTCAGATCTTCGGATTTGGATTTATGTGAATATCAGCAATTCGCGCCTTTAAGACCCTTAACGGTTCCGCTCCATTCACCATCCTGCGCCCGGTCGCTGATGAAACTCCCCAATTCGGCGCCTGGCGTTACCGGCGGCATACTGTCCCCAAATCCTGAACACCCGTTATTCCCGCCGCCGTTGTTGGCGTAAGCAGCGCCCTCTCCGGATAGGAATACGCCTACTGCGAGAACGAATGCAACAACGATTCCAAAGGCAAGCATTTTGATTCTCATTATCATGTTCTCCTGTTAACACTGAGTGTCCCTCACGGCGCACTCATCACGCGACGTCATTTGCGTTGATGCGATTATGGATATAACCCTGATTTGTGTTGGCATATTGTTAGGATATCGTTTGAAGATTCACATTCATATCAAACACTTGACGTCTAAAGTGTCGCCTGGATGACACTTGGCCAATGTTGGAAGTTGCAAAGACGGAGAGCGAATAGGCGAGGGGAACGCCCCCTACCCGTTTCCTACCCCTCCGAGTGGTGCCCTCGTTCATTCATGCAGATAGCATGGTTATGTGGCGGAGTGATGATTGCCCGTGCCCGTGGAAACTTCGAGACGCTGAGCGCAGGGAGGGTAGGATTGTGACGAATGCGAATGGAGCCAGCCAAGCCAATTCTCTTGCAAATCCTCTGGTGTCGGCGCTCACTTTGCCTGAAGCCTACCCTCATGACGCTTCGTCTATTCGGCTGGTCGAGACTCACGTTTCCTGGATATTCTTCGCCGGAGACTACGTATACAAGGTGAAAAAGCCCGTGGACTTCGGGTTCCTGGACTTCACGTCGATGGACAAGCGCAGGATGTTCTGCCGGCGTGAGGTTGAGCTCAACAGTCACCTGTCTCCTGATGTGTATCTGGGAGTCGTCGAGATTCACCTGTTGGACGGCGCGTACAGCATTGAGGGTCAGGGAGAAGTGGTTGAACACGCGGTGAAGATGAGACGGCTGCCGGACGATCGGGTATTGAACGAGCTTCTGGCCCGGAACAAGGTCTCCGTCGAGGACATCCGCCAGGTGGCGGCGCGCATCGCCGAGTTTCACAGAGACGCGCCGGCCGTCCCTGAGACCCGATGCACGGCCCAATCCTCGGCGCTGGAACATCGGGTGGAAGAGAACTTCCAACAGACCGAGCGGTTCGTGGGCAGGTATCTTTCCAGGGACGAGTACGACGACATTGTCGCCTACTCACGGGCATTTCTGAAGGTCAATAAGCCGTTTTTGGAGGCCCGAGCCCACGATGGCCGCATTCGAGAGGGCCACGGCGATCTGCACGCCGCCAACATCTTCATTGACGACGGCGTCCAGATAATCGACGCCATAGAGTTCAACGACAGGTTCCGAATTCTGGATGTGACAGAGGATGTCGCGTTTCTGGCGATGGACCTGGACTGCCATGAACGGATAGACTTGTCGCGGGCGCTGATCGACGCCTACGTCGAAATCTCCGAAGACCCGGACATCTTGAGCCTGCTGAACTTCTTCAAGTGCTATCGCGCCTACGTGCGGGCCAAGGTCAATCTTCTGCGCCTGGACGATCCGCAGATCTCCGGCAGAGAGAGAAGCCAGGCTCTGATTACCGCCAACACCTATTTTCATCTGGCCCACTCCTACATACAGGTCATGCCCGTCCCGACTATGACGCTGGTTGGCGGGTTGATGGGGACCGGAAAAACCACACTCAGCGCGGAACTGGCCCGGCGGTGGGATTTGAAACACATATCATCCGACGTGACCAGAAAACGGCTTGCCGGAGAGCCACTCACTGAACACAAGAATGAACCCTACGGGCAGGGGTTGTACTCTGAAGCGTCGTCTGCGGCCACATACTCGGCGATGCTTCGGGAAGCCTCCGAAACTATGAGCCAGGGGTGTTCAGTCATTCTGGACGCCTCGTTCCTGCGTCAGAGTGACCGAGAGCAGGCGTTCGACGTTGGCCGCGAAGCTGGAGCCGCAGTGTGGTTCGTTGAGTGCGTGGCCTCTGAGGATGTGGCGATTAGAAGGCTGGCCCTCAGAGCATCGGATGATCAGGCCGTCTCCGATGGCCGCCTGGAACTGATGGCCCAACAGAAGTCAGACTGGGAGTCGACTTCTGCGATTCCAGAGTCTTTGAGAGTAATCCTCGACACCAGCGGCAATCTGGAAGATGTTGTCTCGGACCTGCTTGAAACACTGAACATGAAGGTCTTGGAGGGCTGTCTCAACGTTCCTTCATCATGAATCTCGCTGGCCCTGACAATACAGGACGGCCCTCATTGGGCTGGTGGTTATAGCTCATCAACCTCAATCCGCCACAGCGTCAACTGCTCATGCAGACACGCATAACCCTCAAAAGCGAATCTGCGCTTTTGAGGGTTATTGGAATTAATACAAGAACTGCCATTGTTTGGTACAATCGCGCCATTGCCACCGCAACTTACGCAGGTTAGAGTTTCAAGCAGGAAACCCGGTCATCTCCCAGCGCGCCGAGAGTTTTATGAATTCCGAACCATGCCAGCGCTAACAACCCTCCATTCAAGGCTGTTATCATTTTGGCGATATTTTCATGAGGAGGAGTTGAGGCGCGGAGTGTACCGTCTGACCACCCAACGCCCTATGATTAATGGATGATTCGAAAACCCGGAACAGTCCTCGGAGAGTCAGCAGCGCGGCTCTCCGTTGGTATTTTTCAGTGAGACGTGCCGGATGTCCCGCATGACAGAGCAGTCCGTTGGCGCAACCGAGACGCTTCCCTGGTCGTCTGGCGCGGCTCGCAGCGCTGATATAGAGTTGGCCATCTTCGTGCTAGCAGACGGGTTCAGGCCCGACGTCTTTCGGGCATTGTGTGAGTCAGGCAAATTGCCGAACTTCTCGCGATATTTGCTTCGCGAAGGCTCCCACATAGAAGGCGTGACGGTTCTGCCTTCGGTCACGGACGTTGCCTATCTGCCCATGCTGACAGGGCAGTATCCAGGGACCGCGAACATGCCCGGCATCCGTTGGGTGGACAAATCTCAATTCACGACGGGCAAATTTGGCGTTTCGGGGCACCGTTCTTATGTGGGGCCAGCTCACTTTCGGTTCAATGAAGACCTGCCCGCTTCGCTGGAGACACTGTTCGAGTTAAGTCCCAAGTCGATGGCGGTCCGTAGTGACATCCACCGTGGGCTGTCGTCAGGATCGAACCGCTTCCATGGAGGTTCCTGGCCGTTCATGCTCTTCTCACATTATCTCAAGCGGGCGGATTTTGTGGACAGGTTTGCGGTCAACAGCCTTGTCAAAGGCCTTAACGGTGACTCTGGCGATCTGCCGAGGTTCATTTTTCTTCCGCTCCTGGATGTTGATACCGCATCTCATGCTCGCGGGCCGCATCATCAACGGACCCTAAAAGCCTATCAGCGAATTGATGGGATCATTGGCTCCATAGTAAGCAAATTGAAAAACATCGGTGTCTGGGACCGGACCCATCTCATGGTTGCCAGCGACCACGGCCATACACAGACATATGACCACCTGGATTTGACCAAACTGATATCAGAACTTGGATATAGCGTTTTCGAGCATCCCAGCATATATCCGCGCAAAGTTGACGCCGCCGTTGCGGTGTCTGGCAACGCCTTCGGCAATGTCTATGTGGCTTCTGAGGGCAGGTGGGAAAGAGCCCTGATTGGCGACGAGTTGGAGCGCGAACACCGGCAAATGCTGGATATCCTTCGCGGTCGGCCAGAGGTCGAGTGGGCCGCTTATCGTCATGACAACGGGGCGATCAAAATCATTTCCGATTCGGGCGCCGGCCTGATGAACCGGGAGGGCGAGCGTTTCACTTACAGCTTTGATGGAGCAGATCCTCTAGAGCTTGGAATCTCGGGCGCGAGCATTCACGAGACCGACGCGCTGGAGCTTACAGCGGAGGGCAGATTTCCAGACGCGCTGGAGCAACTGTGGCAGATATTCACCAGCGAACGAACCGGAGACCTGGTGGTGACATCCAAGCCCGGCTACGACCTTAGAGGCAAACGTGAATGGCCGGAGCATCGGTCGTCCCACGGAGCGTTGTGTTCTGAACACATGAAGGTCCCCATACTGAGCAATCTTCCTCTGGCCGTTTCGGGGCCAGCGCGCACGGTGGATATTTTCCCGACCATCGCCGAATCTCTGGAACTCACATCCACCAAACCGATCCCTGGGCGTAGTTTGTGGTAGTTACCCTGTGTTCCAGCGCAGGCTGATGCAGCCCTTCCCGCTGATGCTGGCGGGAGTTATCATTCCCGCCCTGATATGCACACTGATAACGTGGCAGTTTTTTCGCGAGTGGTGGCAGCTATCGGGGTTCTTCTGGTACTCGATTCCGGGCAACAGCTTTCTATGGCTGCCCCACGAACCGGCGGTCATCTACACAGGGGCCATCTACTCCCCCGTTCTGGTTGCCCTGGTTGGGGGGTTCGCCACGATGTTCGCGTCCATCATCGACCACGCGCTGTTCACCAGAGCGTTTCAGATTGACCGAATTGCAAGCGTCAAAAAAGCCTGGATAATGAGGTCAACGACAGGTCTGTTCAATCGGGCGCCGTGGTGGACCATCGTGTTCTTCGCGTTAACGCCGGTGCCGTTCTACCCCATCCGGCTGGTCGCGCCGATGGCGAACTATCCCATGTTTGGTTACGTGACGGCAGTGGTCGTGGGGCGCATTCCTCGCTACTACATCCTGGCGCTGGGCGGCGCATGGGCGCACCAGCTTACGCGATCATTCTGGCCCTGGTAGCTGACCAAAACTCCTACCTGATCCTCTAAGGGCCAGATTCTTCAACTGCCGTCTCGGAATGACATGCGGCATAGAGATGTCGTTTTGCCATGCTGAATCGAGACGCTCCAATGTCTGACTGCAGGCTGGATTCCCCCCTGGACCCGCATCCCAATAGTCTATTTTGCGTCCCTGACTCTGGGGTAGCGCAGACCTACCCTTATCCAATCTTCGAACTACCCTTTGCCTACTCTGACGGGTGTTACCGCCAGGAGGCCAGGGGCTTAGTATATCTATAGAGTCAAGTTAGAGTTTCGCTGGTAGCCAAGAGACCCGGCGAAAACAGAAACCAGAGTCCAATTCTGAAAGGGAGGCAAGACAATGACCACGATGATTGAAGAAAAAGTGATGGCAGAGGTTGAAGAGACCTTGAGGCGCGCTCCCGAAATTACAGTGGTTGATGCTCCCTACGAGGTCCCCGAGGAGAAGAGTGGCAAACTGGACTACATCTGGGCAGCGCTGAGAATCGGAGTCGGCTGGACATTCCTCTGGGCGTTCCTGGACAAGACATTCGCCCTTGGGTTTGCCACCGAGGCGGGCAAGGGGTGGATCGACGGCGGTTCTCCGACCTACGGATACCTGACATTCGCCACCAAGGGCCCGTTCGCGGACTTCTTTGCAGGCATGGCTGGCAGCGTCACGGTAGAGTGGCTGTTCATGGTGGGTCTGCTGGGCATCGGGATGACGCTGATGTTGGGCATCGGGGTTCGGGTAGGCGCGATCTCCGGAGCAGTGATGCTGGTGCTGATGTATGCCTCCAGCGCAATACTCCCTGAGCACAACCCTTTCCTGGATGACCACCTGATCAACGCGGTAATCCTCCTGGGCATCGCCATCGGGCTTCCGGGATACAGGCTGGGTGTGGGCAGGTACTTCGCCAAGAGCAGGCTGGCAACTCGGTTCCCGCTTCTGAAGTAACAGGCGGGTAGGCAAAGCCTCCGAAGCCGACCTCAATCATGGGGCCTCCGAATCTCGGAGGCCCCATCGCTTTGTGTCAGAATTCAGAAGTGGAATGGTCTGTGGTGGAAGACACAGTATTGCTGTCTGTGACACTACGATCGTAACAATTGATCATTAGGGTTTGCCACCGATCTATGGCGGAGGGCTTTACGACTCAGGATGCCCCCTCACCGAGCGACAGCGCCTTCTTGACCACGCTGACCAGTCGGTCGGGCCGAAAGGGTTTGGCTATGAAGCCGTCCATGCCGGCCTCGTGGCACTTCTGTTCATCGCCGTCCATGGCATTGGCTGTCATGGCGATGATGGGGATGTGGGTTTCAGTAATGACCTCAGATTCTCGAATGGCCCTGGTGGCCTGGTAGCCGTCCAACACTGGCATGTGAATGTCCATCAGGACCAGGTCAAAAGCAATCTCGTCAATCAACTGAAGGGCGCGCCTTCCGTTTTCGGCCACCACGACCTCGTAGCCATTGAGTTCAAGAATCTCGGATGCCAGCATTTGGTTCAGGTCATTGTCCTCGACCAACAGCACTTTCATCGAGTTGAAACTGGCGCCGGGTCTACTGTTATGGTCTTCTGACAGCGCCTTCGAACCCTGCTCTGACTCTGACGGAGGTGTTGTCAAGGTTTCATCGATCAGTCTGAAATTCGCGGTGAATTGGAACTTGGAGCCAACACCCGTCTGGCTCTCCAACCAGATACGCCCGCCCATATGTCGAACAAGTTGAGTGGCAATTGTCAGCCCCAGGCCTGTGCCGCCATAGTTGCGGGTAGTTGAGCTATCCGCCTGGGAAAAGGCGTCGAAGATCGCGTCTTGGCGATCCTGTGGAATGCCGACGCCGGTGTCAGTGACTGAGAACCGCAGACTGATTTCAGAATCGGAACGAACGTCGGTTCTCACATCCAGCGTGACCGATCCCTGGTCGGTAAACTTGATAGCGTTGCCGATCAGGTTCACCAGCACCTGCCCGAGCCTGCCCGGGTCGCCGGTCAGGGTATTTTCGATGTTGTCATCAATGGTTGAATTGAGCTTCAGCCCTTTTTCCTTTGCCTTGAGAGAGAACATGGCAACAGTTTGGACAACAAGGGTTCTCAGGTCGAACGGGGCCTCCTCAAAGTCCAATTTGCCAGCTTCGATCTTGGAGAAATCCAGTATGTCATTGACTATCTGAGAAAGCGACTCGGCGGACTGGCTGACCATGTTCAGGTAATTTCGCTGCTTGTCTGAGAAGTCCGCATCTCCTGTCATGAGCTGAGTGAAACCAGAAATGGCGTTGAGCGGAGTGCGAATCTCATGGCTCATGTTGGCCAAAAACTCGCTCTTGGCGCTGCTGGCCGCCTCAGCGACATCCCTTGCTCTTTGAAGCTCGTTGCTAGCCCGCTTGGCGGCGGAAATGTCACGAGAGATCGTTGATAGAAACTCG
>JASLRP010000180.1 GCA_030743915.1 SAR202 cluster bacterium
ACGCCGATGTCCACGCCCATCATTCGGGCCACAGCGTCGGCATGGAGTCCGGCGCAGTTGATGATGTGCTTTGCGGTGACGTCTCCGGCGGTGGTCTCTATATGGATGTCTCCATTGGAGCGGGCCATGCTCTTTACCTGAGCGTTGTTCATCAGGTCCCCGCCGCCCTCGCGCATCTCGGTGGAGTAGGCCTGGGACACCTGCTTGAAGTCGATGATTCCGGTGTTAGGAGACCATATGGCCTTGACTCCGGCGGCGTGAGGCTCAAGCTCTCGCAGTCGCTCCGGCCCCACCAGTTCCAGGCCCAACGCGCCGTTGGCGGTGCCCCGACGGTACAGTTCATCCAGGCGTGGAACCTCAGACTCGTCGATGGCGACGATCAGCTTTCCGCACATTTCGTACTCGATGCCCCGTTCGTCGCAGAACTCACGAAGGATGCCGCTGCCCTCTGAGCAGAAGTTGGCCTTCTGAGAGCCGGGAGCGTAGTAGATGCCCGCGTGGATGACTCCGCTGTTGTGGCCGGTCTGATGCTGGGCGACCTCGGCCTCCTTCTCAATGACCACGACCTTCTGGCTGGGGTGCTCCTGAGTGAGACGCATGGCCGTAGCAAGGCCGATGATGCCTCCGCCGATAACTCCAATGTCATAATTACGCGAGTTCATTCTTCCTTTTTCTTTCTTCGCGAGGGTGGAATGATCTGACTCCAATCACTCGATCACAAAATTATTGATCTATTCTTTGTAGCAAAATACCATCGAATACCAACAGGGATTATTATACTACGCATATCTTACATTATTTGCATGTAAATAAAACTTTCTAGATTATTGAGCAGCGAATCCCAAATAGACCGTATGCGTTTGAACTCTGGCGTCCAATCTTCGCAGTGATCTTCGGGCGTGTGCGCCGTCGGATGGTCCTTAAAGTTGCGTGTCACGACGTTGGCGCCCCCGCATGTTTGCGTCTAAACGACGTTCAATGTGGCTTCTGTCCTTCTCGTTGCATCGTTTATCATGTTCCAGATTCCCAGGCGTTTGAATCAAGGAGGTGTGGAGTAGTCTCATAACCTCAGCCAGCGAGATTCTCACGCCCTCATCAGGAGGCATATCTTGGAAACCGTGAACACCGAGTCCAGTCAACGTTCCGACGTCAGGCAACGCGGGTGGTTCATGATCTCCGGCCTTGCCATTGGCCACTCGGTGTTCCACTGGCTGATCCAGAGCTTCGCGGTCGTGCTTCCTGAGGTGCAGGCCGCCTTCGGCCTGAACGCCGTTGGAGTGGGAGCGGTGATCACTGTCAGGGATGTGGCGTCAGCGGCGGTGGCCCTGCCTGGCGGGGTCGTCGTGGACTCGCTGCGTCGCCACTGGGGGCTGCTCCTGTCCGGGTGCATTCTGAGCTTCAGTGTTGGCGCGTTCCTGATCGGGCTGTCTCCCTTCTATCCGTTGCTGCTGATTGGAGTGGCAGTGGTCGCGATATCCCATTCGCTCTGGCATCTGCCTGCGTCGGCCTCCCTGTCGTACCACTTCCCCAGGTCTCGCGGCATGGCCCTGTCATTTCATGGAGTCGGGGGAAGCGTTGGCGACGTTGTGGGGCCTCTGGCAACCGGCGGACTGCTGGTGGCGCTGAGCTGGCGGGGCATTATCAGCATCTACGGCGCGGCGCCCATATTCCTGGCATTTTTGGCGCTGTGGTCATTCAAGAATATCGGCAGGAGAACCGAGACCTCAGTCCAGGAAAGCGCCGCCATCGACCGGGCCGAAGTTACCAAGCAACTCCTGAGAGACCGCATTCTCTGGGCGATCACGCTGGTCAAGGGGATGAGGGGCATGTCGCTGGCCGCACTGGTCACTGTCCTGCCTCTGTACCTGGACAACGAATTGGGCATGGAACCTTTCAACCGAGGGTTCCATATCGGGCTGTTGATAATGGTCGGAATCGTGGCGAAGCCAGTCGCGGGGCATCTCTCGGACCGTCTGGGCAGAAAGCAAGTGTTGACGCCCGGCCTCGTGTGGTCTGGCGCGGTCTGTCTTGTGCTGATTCTCAACGGCGAGGGACTGGTCCTCACGGTGTTCATCGCTCTGTTGGGTCTGTTCCTCTACCCTGACCAGCCCATACTGACGGCGGCCATCCTGGACAAGATTGACCAGAGCGTCGCGTCCACGGCTCTGGGACTGTCCTCGTTCATAGGCTTTCTGATGAGCGCAACATCTCCGCTGATTGCCGGCGGCCTGTACGAGTTTATCGGAGTGGATGCTACACTCTACTACGTCGCTGCGCTGTTTTTTCTGGCGGCTGTCACGCTGGCCTTGTTGCCTCTGCGTTCGTCAGATTCCTGATGAAACCCGAAGATATTGGGAGATGATATGAGCGTGTCGAAAGCCGAATACGGAATCAACATCTCCAAAGACGTCATGGTCCCCATGCGCGACGGCGTGAGGCTGGCCACGGACATCTACCGTCCCACCCGTGACGGGGAGCCGGTCGTTGGAAAATTCCCGACGATTTTGGGCCGCACATCCTACGACAAAAACTCGGAAAAGATGTGGATCGAGCCGGTCGCCAACTTCTTCACCCCCAGGGGTTACGTCGTCGCGCTTCAAGACCTGCGCGGGCGGCATCACTCCGAGGGCACGGGGCAGTACTTCCACACCGCCAACCCCCAGGAGGGCGAGGACGGCTACGACACCATCGAGTGGATCGCCGATCAGCCGTGGTCCAATGGTCGCGTTGGCATGACGGGAAGCTCTCACGGGGGCATCGTCCAGACGGCGGCGTCCCTGACTCGGCCTCCTCACCTGACCACCATATGGGTGGATGTCGCGCCCACCAACATCCACGCTCATGAAGCTCGCGAGGGTGGCGTGATGGCCCTGCACATGTTCGGCGCGCTGTTCCTCCACGCCCACGACGCCCAGGAGATCAGAGACGGCCCGGCGGCAACCGCCCAACTCATCGAGGCTATGGAGAACATGCGAGAGCTGGTGCAGGCTTCGCCCTTCAAGCCGGGCCACACTGCGCTGAGTCTCGTCCCCAATCTGGAGAAGATTCTCTTCCATTACTATTACGAGGGCGAGTACAACGACTTCTGGGCACAGGAGTGCTGCGACCAGGCCCGATTCTTCCACAAGGCTGCGGACATCCCCGGCGTGTTCTCCGGCGGGTGGTATGATCCGTTCCCGATGGCGACGACCCACCAGTTCGCCACGATGACACGACAGAACGCAACTCCTCAGCGTCTGCTCATGGGGCCGTGGAATCACGGAGGCATGCGTGGCGAAGGCACGACTCATTCCGGCGACGCCGATTTTGGCGAATCCGCGAAGTTCGGCGACAGGGTGTACAACGAAGCTCGCCTGCGATGGTTCGATCGCTGGCTCAAGGATTCTTCAACAGGCGTGGATGATGACGCCTCGGCGCGAATCTTCGTCATGGGCGGCGGAACCGGAAAGCGCACCGCCGAGGGTCACCTGGACCACGGCGGCGTGTGGCGCGACGAAAACGAGTGGCCCCTGGCCCGGACTCGCATGGACACTTACTACCTTCAGACAGGAGGCGGTCTCAGCACAGAACTCCCCGACTCAGATAGTCCATCTGTGACCTACACCCACGACCCCGAAAACCCCGTGCCGACCATAGGCGGCAACGTGACCGGATTCTACGAGCTTGCCGACGTGCCGGAAGGCCTGAACCGCGAGTACATCATCCCCAGAGCCAGGATGAGGCAGATCGTGCAGGAAGGCGGAGCGCACCAGAAGGAGGAGCCGGGAACAGTCGGCACGAAACCTCCGTGGCTGCCTCTGGCGATGAGGCCCGATGTGCTGGTCTTCCAGACAGAA
>JASLRP010000181.1 GCA_030743915.1 SAR202 cluster bacterium
GGTGGTTTTCAAGCTGACCAAGGTTGAAGAGGACGAGAACGCGACGACCCTTCCCAGCAGCGGAAGCGCCAAGCAGGTCATCCTCACATACGAGCAGATCTTCTAAAAAACTCAATAGCCGATCATAAAGGCTTCGTGCGATGGAGGGGCGAAGGTCTTGTGGGAGAGCCTTCGTCCATCCACCAAATATCTGAACAATTATCTTGACCAGCCAGAGGTCCGAAATGAAATATGACACGAAACGAACCCGGCGAGAACGTGGATTCACACTGATTGAACTGATAGTAGTGATCGCAATACTGGGAGTGCTGGCAGCCATCGCAGTGCCCACAGTGAACAACTACCTGGGAAGCTCCAAAGAGCGCTCCTGGAACGCGGAACAGGACAGGATTCAGACGGCCGTTGACGCTTACCTGAGCAACCCTGGAAACGGCCGGTTCGAAGGCAAGCCCCAGTACCCGGTCATCGGAAAGGGACAGACCAGCCAATCTCACCTGAACGCGACCACAACAGCCAATCTTACAGACGACCAGAACCCGTTCAACGGAACGACAACCGAGTACTTCAACCCGCTGGCAGGACGCCAGGGAGCAGACCTCTCTGCAGCATGGAACGACGGCGACTCCGACGGAGTCCGGGACATCGACGGAAGCTCACCTGATAGCTGGACCACAGTGCAGGTGACCAAGGGAAGCAAGACCTACTACGTGGACGCAAGGTACTACTTCATCGACTTCGAGGCTCTGGTGACCGACGGATATCTGGAGAGCGTTCCAGACTCGGCATCGGCAGACAACACTCCTGATGGTTCCTCGACCACCTACAGCGGATCATACGGATGGTACCTGGATCACGAGGAAAAAGTGCAGTCGCTCTACAGCTTCCTGCCATCGACCAAAGGCTACGAGAGCGGGGTGTTCCCATAATCTCGACGGCCTAACCAACACAGGCCCCTACCCTTTCGCTGAGCGCTTCTCCCATCCAACCGGGAGAGGCGCTTTTTTGTGCTGAAACTTCTCTGTAAGGCAGATTCGCGCGCTAGACCATCTGACTGAAGACGGGCTGTAGTCTTGCGCGTGCAGCCGACTGGGTCGCGGTGTCGTCCGATTCGTAGATGGGCAGGTCCTCATTCAAGTCGTCGATCAGGTCGTACAGTTCACCGGTCTCGTAGAGTTTCCACTCGTGGTCGCGAATGAAGCGAATCTGGCCTATATCGTTCCGAGCGTTCATCGGCTCGAAATGGAAGAAAATCCAGTCCCTGGGATCGCCTTTGTCGCCCGTGAGTTGGGGATAGAACGACCGTCCATCGATCAGGTAGCCCTCCGGGAACTCCAGCCCTGCCGCCTCGAAGATAGTCGGCAGGAAGTCGGTGCATTCCACCAGATCCGCCTGCACGCTGCCTGAGGGAATCGTTCCCGGCATGTTGCATATCAGCGGAACGTGGGTGCCACGGTCGTTGGTTTTGCCTTTACCGCCGCATATCTCGTTGTGCTGGTGCATCATTGAGCAGACATCGGTGGGACTGCCGTTGTCGCCCACGTAGATCACCAGGGTGTCTTCTTTGAGTCCCTGTTCGTCCAGGTAGTCAATGAGCCTGCCGATGACCTTGTCGTGGTACTCCACCATATCTTTGTAAAAGCGGGGATCGTCCTCCCACGATGCGTCTTCGAGTTCCGCCCAGGTCTTGGCGCCCAGCGATTTATTGGCGGGCGGCTCGAACTCGTCCCACTCGGGGCTGTCGGGCGTTGGCTCGTGAGGTTTGTGGGTGGCGGCCATCGGCCAGTACACGAAGAACGGGTCGTCCTCGTCCTTCTTCCTGCCGATGTAGTCGATGATGTAGTCGCAGAAGATGTCCTCGCCGTACTTGCCTTTCGTGTCGTCTCTGAACTCGCCGTTCTGATAGATGATCGGGTCTTTGTATCGGGAGCCTTTCTCTTCGGTGTGGTGGGCGTGCCAGACGCAGAACTCGTCGAATCCGGCGTCCTCGATTAGCTGGCCTTTGGATCGCATCTCGGGCTGCTGGTCAGGCGGGTTGTACGAGTAAAGCTGCCACTTGCCGGAGATGCACGTGTTGTATCCGGCATCTGATAGCAGATGGCCGAACGTGACCTCGTTGGGTTTGAGGAGACCGAATCCGATGTAGTTCCGGAAATTGTATTTGCCGGTCATGAGAGCAGTTCGGGTTGGGGTGCATAGCGGCATCACGTGGGCGTTTTCGAAACGCATTCCGTCCTGCGCCATCTCGTCGAGACGGGGAGTTTCGTAGGACGTGCCGCCGTTGGCCCCTATGACCTCGTAGCCCAGGTCGTCAGACATTATCAGGACTATGTTGGGTTTCTTGTTTGGCATTTTCGTGTCTCCGGTCGAGGCTATATTCGCAGTTCGTCACGATTGGGTGGTGCCCAGGAAAGGATTCGAACCTTCACTGCCTTGCGGCAAGTGGATTTTAAGTCCACCGCGTCTACCATTCCGCCACCTGGGCATGGGGCCAGCTTCGCCTGGGATGGGCGATGAGGGTCTCGTTAGGTTGGCGATGACCCCTGACTTGATGCTCTGGATTGTAATTGATGCGGGCTGTTTGATTCCATAGGCGCCGTGACCGATTATTTCGATGGCTGATGAGCTAAGGGGTCAGACTCGGCCCGACTTTGATTTTAGCGCCATTCTCATGCCCAGGCGGACTATCTCTTTTTCGTCGTCGGTGAAGTCATCCCAGGCGTTGTCGGTGAAGAACGACCTGATTTCGTAGTCGTTCGGCACCGGAACCTGGACCGGGTCCAGCTCTCCTCGTTCAACGTATCCGCTCAGTTCGTAAAGCTCCCGGATCGGCACCCTCATGGCTTCGGACAGCCTCTTGAGTGTGTCAGGTCGGGGGGTGGAGCCTCGGCGGATGTCGGTGCCGACCGGGGCCGAAACTCCGGCTTGTTTTCTCAATGTTTCCCAGTTCGTATCGTTGGCCCTCAACCATTCGTCTATGAATCGGTGCAAATCGCTGGCGTATTGTTCCACTGGCTTTGACTCCGATGTGATTCAGGTTTGGTTAAAGAGTATCACGTTAGGGTGACGGGCGCTTGGGAGGTTGTCGGGTTGAACCTGTCTCAATTGAGTTGGTCGAGAGCCTCAAACCTGGCACAGACCAACAGCGACACTCATCGAACCACGCCATTCTGAGAGGGGCCTCGAAGAATCTGGTCGAAGAATGACAAGCGTTGTTCCGCACGCGACCAGATGCTTCGCCTCGACTCGGCATGGCGGTAACCGACAAATCTGATACACGCTCTGTCAGCTTGGGAGGTGGATGAGTCGCAGGTTTTTCAAGGGATGGAGCGATGCACAGCCATTTGGGCGATTCTGATAGGATGAATTAAGGGGAAGGCAATACTGTTTAGGGAAACCTTTGTTCAGCAGAGAATTGCGATGCGATTAATTGTCTGACGACGACGCGCGATTGCGGGGTTAGGTGATGAAGACTAATGCAGCGGTGGACCGTCGAACATTGTTCAAATTCACGGGCGCTGGCGGACGGGATGCGGTTATCGGGGGGCGCTGGAGCCTGCCAACAGGCGGAATGCCGGGTGAGTGGATGCCGGCGGTTGAAGGGCCGCCGGGCCGATTTGGGGTTGGATACCGGCTGGCGACTCTGGCCGCGCTGCCGCTCTGTCCGGGTCGCGAGCTTTATGTGGCGGAAGCGCTTGGCGATACGGAGTTCGACGGGCCGATGGTTGTGTGTCGTCGAACCCGGCTGATCCGCCGTTTGCGCGGCTGGGATGGCTCTGCGGCGGAGAGGATTTCCAGATCGGCAGCTTCGAGGGTGACGGAGCGTTTCTCGTGCAACGGGCAGGCTCTGGGGGCATTGCCAATGGCCGCGCAGGACATTCTTGAGAGAGACGGGTCTTGGGAATGGATGGACTCGGCGAAGGATGATCTCCGGCTCTGCGCAGGGATGATCGCTAACGCAGCGGAACGTTGCGCCGTAGAGGGTCGCGAAGAAGCGAAGACGACGGAACGTTTGGAGGCGGCGGCTTACCAGAAGGCGATGGCCGAAGAGAGGGGACGCCAATTGGCTGAACTTCTGTTGGCGGCTCTGGCTTCCGACGCAGGGGGACCTCCCCTGACTGGAGTCTTTGGAAATCACACGAACCTGTTGGGGAGTGAACAAAATGGCGAATCGGAAATCTTGTATACATCATTGGATGATTGAGCCTCCTACGGATCCTGAGAGCCACGGGGTGTGCGCAAGGTGCGGACAGAGACGGGTGTTCAGCAATGTCCCGCTGGAGCGAAATGACACGGCCAGTTGGAAGACCAGGACGAGATGAACTCAGATGAATTCAGGGGAGCGCGAATTACGTACTCATTGCAGATCACAGGAGGTCCGGAATTGAACTCGAATCAACCTCGGCTGATGTTCAAAGCCTGCCCGCGCTGTCTCGATGGGGATGTCTATCGGGATAGGGACGCCTATGGCGAGTACCTGGATTGTATTCAGTGCGGATGGATGCTGGACCTGCCCAGGAACGACCGGGTGGAGGAATGGAGGCGGACCGCCGCCGCGGATGGCCTGGAACTGACGGCAGATTCTGCCAGCTAACCGCCCAACGGCCTGGCAATCGGGACCCACCAAACCATAAGTCTTATTCTGACTGGAGGCGCTACATGATCGTAATTGTCTGTGTATCACACAAGAAGTCGTGGTTTCTATCCGCGCACGCCGAGAACGATATCGAAGCGGCAGGGCTGGACGGCCATTTCAACCATCAAGAGGCCGAGCGTTGGAGCTCTGAGTGCGAACCTCGGGTCCTGCCAGTCATTGAGACTCAAGTGGAGGACCGGAGCGCAGTGAGCGAGTCAAACGGTTCGTAGGCGAAAGAGCGGCTTTGGGGGCGCCCCCAAAGCCGGGATTTCAGGAGGTTTTTCAGTGGCAATGTATAGAGACGAAGAGATTGAGCGGCTTGTGCGTGAGTTGGCAGAGGCGTGGTCTGGAGACGCAGGCGTTGATACCGGGGCATTTGCACAGGCCTCAAACCAGCCACGCTCGGTTGACCGTCTGATGTCGGAGAGTGATGTCGAAGTCGAGCCTGCGAACGTTTCGAGGAGCGATCGCGAGCCGATCTTGAATCTGATAAACGCGTCGGCCCGAAGTCAGGAGTCTGTTGGCGGACGGGGGGGCGATTCGTCGCTGGGGCGGGAGTTGTCCCGCAGGACGAGGTAGCGGTCGGACTTTCAGATTGACCAGATATTCGATGAGTTGATGGAGGTGACACAAGAATATGGCCGCAACGTTGGAGATTTACGACGGTTCGACGACGATTGATCTTCTGGATTCCAGTTACAACGCCGCCCTGCCGGTGGACCTGATTCCTGCGCCCGCACGAGCAGTGTACGCGGGGAGAGCGCTGAGGGGCGTGACTCGGGAGCCTCGGTCGATCAGGGCACGGTTGGTGGTGAAAGGCTCATCGGTTTCTGATCTTCGGACCAAGCTGCGTGACCTTGAGTCGATGCTGGCTACGGCGGAGCGCAGGCAATCATCAGGGTACGGAACCACTGTGGTCCTGAAATGCCAGATGTCGAACACTGATTCTGAGGACATCGAGTTTCGGGTGATGTGGGGCGAGCTTGAGATTCCCCCCTCGGCGCTGGATGAGCCGACGCTGTCGAGCTCATTCGCGGTCCCGGGGGTCGGGCTTCATCTGGTGTGCGAGCCTTTTGGGCGGCTCAGTTCGGTGTCTGTCTCGGCGGACACTCTGGAGAATGAGCAGGACTCGACTCTGGTCAATTACATCGACATCCAGAGTATCACAGGCACAAAAAGCGCTCTGATGCAACTGAAGATTCATGACCCGAATAACGGCGGCGGCAACGCCTGGAACGGCAGCAAGAAGATGTGGATTGCGCGGCGTTCAGGTGAACGACGGACTGACGACCTCTTCATTCAGGGTGAAGAGGAAGCGAACCTGACAGAAGGGTCCAATCCCGGAGGAGCGAACACGAGCTTCAAATCCAATGGCGCGTTGTCGGTGGCGGCCGCGTCTGGAGGCGAGGTGGCCCAGATCGAGTGGTCGCAGGACGCTGGCAGTCAGGGACTGGTGCTTACCTGGATTAACGCAGGGTATATACAGTACGACATCACAGGCGGCAACATTCCTTCGGGCCTTTATCGTGTCTTGGTCAGGGGGCAAGTGACCAGCGACATATCGGCTATTCTCCCTTCGGACATGGGCCTGGCTCTGGGCTGGACCTACGGCGCAAAGAGCAAAACGCCGGTGTCAGGCGACGAGGTTTACCCCAGCGCGTTGAGCCAGTATGAGATATTCGACCTTGGCGAGTTGACTCTTGAGCCGACGGCCATTCCCGATGGTTTTACCGCTCCGACGTTCAGCCTGCGCATACATGGAACGTATCTTGACAGTTCGACCAGCAACGTCATGGGGTACCTCGAATACCTGAAATGGCAGGTCGATTACGTTTTTCTGTTGCCCATTGATGAGGGCGCGGCAATCGTGAGTTCGGTCTCGTCTTCGGACCGGATACTGATTGATTCGCTTTCTGACGCTCCAGGCGTCTATATGTTGAACGGCTCGGATGTGGTTCAGCAGTTCGCGACGTTCACCGGCGGGCCGTTTGATCTGGGGCCTGAGGACACCCGAGTTTATGTGTTGCGGGACGACACAGGCAACCCGTCCGATATCCAATTCACCCTGACGCCGACCTACGTCCCCCGCGTCGGGGGGTTGTAGCGCATCGGAATCGACTGAGGGAGATTGACGGATAGGAGAGAGCATGCCAAGAAGTGTTGCCCAGTATTTGAAGTTGCACGTTGCAGATGTCTCATCTGGGGAGATTACTGCTTTGATGCAGCCTGAATTCATTGAACGGATGTCCCATTCCACCAGAATTCCTGGTGGGTTCTGGAGGTTGGAACTGGCGGTCCCTTCCAGAGAGATCGACTACTGGACGTGGCGAGAAGAGCGGATGCTCTACCGCATTGTGCTGGAGGAGGCAGGAGGGCGCAAGCTGTGGGAAGGGCGCCTGGAGGACGTGGAGTTGGTTGACGACATCCACGTCGTGATGCTGGGATTTGTCGGTTACTGGTCCAACTTCGCGGACAGCGTTCAGATTCCCAGCTACGCGACGACCGGGGATGCCATCGTCAAGGACCTGCGGGACAACATCCATGCGGACACGCTCCAGCTTTCGACGTCGAATGACAATATCGAGGCGCCCGGAGTGACGCTGACTCTGGATTTCTCAGGCAGTGATTGGTCGGCTTGGCGAATATTGACGGACTCGAATCGCGGGGCGCTGACCGTTGGCAACAGCAGCGATAAGAAGATGGACCTGGCGGTGTGGGACGACCGAGAGGTGCACTATCAGGCCCGCAATCCGACATCGGCGGACTGGACCGCCTACCTTCACGAGGCCAATGGCGGAGGCGTAAGCAAGTTGCCGCTTTCGGTGTCTTGGCGAAATGTCGCCAATGCGGTGACGGGAGTTTACGAGTCCGGCGGCACGCGGACGCGGACCTCGGCGGCTACGGACTCGGACAGTATTGCCGACCTGATTCGACGGGAAGTCCATTTGCCGAACATCGGAGAGTCAACCGCGACCATTGCCCAGGCTCGACGTGACACGGAGTTGGCCCTGCGCAAGGACTTGCAACAGCAGGTGGACAGGATTGAACTGGACAGGGTGTGGGACGCCGACGGCGTTGAGTGGCCGCTGTGCCGCGTGAGAGCCGGGGAAGTGCTGAGGATTCCGGATTTCGTGCCTCGCACAGGGGACCTGGACTCGCTGTCGCTGGACGCTTTTCGCACTTTCGTAATCGAGGAGACCACGTGCGATCACCTGGCGGGCGTTCTGTCGGTGAGGCCGGATAGGGACGGTCAATCGCTGGTTGACGTCCTCGTAAGAAATGGCGTGATCTAAGCGCCGGTCGGCGATGCTTCGAATACAAACCGCTTGATGAACGGGAGGCTAACATGATGGACATTGACCCACGCTTTTTCGTGGAAGGCGGACCTTTGGGGCTGGTTGGGATGGTGCTGGTCTGGTTTCTCTATCGCATCGAGGGGAAACTGGAACGCTTCACCAGAGCGAATGAAGACCTGGCCAAGGCGGTCACTGAGGTGGTCGAGGAGGATAAACTGCGCAGGCGGTTCCCTGCCGCCGGGGGAGATTAACGCCTGCCTTGTCGGGTTTCCAGTGGCCAGGCGATTTTCGGCTCATTTTAAACTTGGAGGGAAAGGACGCAGGAAGAGGGCGGCGACCGTGGCGAGGATGGCAGATATCAGCACGATGGTGAAGACGGCTCCGATGCCCTCAGGGTTGGGTGCATCGGATGTGAGGAAGGAAGCGAGCAACGCCGAGCCGGTTATGCTTCCGAAGTAGCGGGACGTGGCGTACAGTCCTGACGCTGAACCTGCCTGGGCGGCAGGGACCGCTTCGACTGCGGAGGTCTGGAGTCCTGGTGTCGAGAGACCGATTCCCAGCCCGATCAGAGCCAGACCCGCCAGCAATGGCGCCAGCGTGATGCCCCCTCCCGATACTGAAATTGGCGCGGCTCCTATGGCGACCAGGGCGAGTCCGATTACGGCTGGAACCCGTCGGCCATGCCTGTCCGCCAACGCGCCGCCCGCGGGCGACAGGACGATCATGGCCACGGACAGCGCGGCCAGGACAAGCCCGCTTTCCAGCGCTGATGATCCGTCGCGGCTCGTGAGCAGCAAAGGCACTGAGATCAGGAGGGTGTACATGGACAGGTTGCCGAGACCGATTCCCGCGCAGGCGGCGGAGAAGGACCGGACCTTGTAAAGGCGGGGTTGGAACACGGGGTCAGGATGGACAAGCTCCTGTCTGATCAGGAAT
>JASLRP010000182.1 GCA_030743915.1 SAR202 cluster bacterium
CGGAACTCCTCGCGCCGATCCGTCGATGAAGTTCAGGTAACCGAAGATGTGATCGTAAGCATCGTCCTCGCTGATATTGGAAGCCCGCTTGCCGATCACGACCGCCAGTTCCGCTTCTCCCTCGAATATTGTGGCTGCGACATCCGGCAGGACCATTGTGCCGCCCTCTCCGATGATGGAGTTTGGAGACTTGAGGAATGCGTTGATGGGCGCGGGCGCGTCCCTGGTGCCATCCTCCATGTAGTTCACAGCCATTGCCACAGTGTTATAAGGCGTTGGCAATGCGGCCTGAAGGGTAACGCTGCTGAGAGCAACTCCGCCTGCCTGCGCTGCCTGTTCTATGGCGCCTTTGAGATTGTCCCAGTCCGCGATTACGTGATTGATGAGGTCTCCAGGCGAAGTGTGTGGAACGTTCGCCACGGCGGCGGACACGTCCACAATTGAGTCGCCCTTCACGACACCCAGTTTGTAATCATCGAAAAATGTTAATTTCATCTACTGCTCCTCTTCTTCACAGAATTTTTGGCGTGAAACTATCGGACCAACCCGTTCTGTCTTCGGCGAAGCCGCCAGACATACGCCCCGGCCACAGCGCCGAACAAGGCCAGAGTTCCCCACGCCGACAGACCGGGCACCGAGACGCCATCTTGTATGGTCGTCGTGATCGTTGCCGTGTTGTTGGATGCGTTGCCGTCAGGCGTGGTCGATGTCGCGCTGGCCGTGTTGGTGAGAACTGTTCCGGACGAGGCAGACAGGACCGTCACCTGAACAACTCGGGTGGCGGTCTCGCTGGCCGCCAGGTCGCCCAGGGCGCATGATACCACTCCATTCGTCTCGACGCACCCGTTAGACGTCACGATATAGCTCACGCCTGCGGGCAGGCTGTCCGTCAACATCACATTTGTGGATGTTGACGGTCCGCCGTTTTGCACCGTTATGGTATAAGACAGGTTACTTCCGGGAGTCACTGGATCGCTGTTTTCAACTTTGGATACATTCAGGTCTGCCAACGCCGTCACTGTAGTCACTTCAGTGGCTGAATCGTTGGAGGACACAGGGTCCGATTGGTCCCCATCGACGGTAGCGGTGTTGGTGAATTCCCCGGCATGGAATGTTGTGATTGCAACAGTTGCCGTCGCCGAGTTGCCGACAGACAGGTTCCCCAAAGTGCATACCACCGGCGCCGTGGATGTGCAACTGCCCTGGGTCGCAGAGGCCGAAATCAGGATTGTGTCTGGAGGCAGAATGTCCGTAAGCGTAACGCCAGACGCGGCGCCAGGGCCGTTATTGGTCACGCCTATCGTGTACATGATGCTCTGGCTGTGGATGACCGGGTCGGCGGCATCGGACTTGGCAACTGCCAGATCTGCGACTCCCTGGATCGCTGTGGTGGATGTGGCGGTGTTGTTGGTGGCATCGAGATCAATGGTTGACGACGTTGCGCTGGCCACGTTCGTTACCGAACCCGACCCGCTCGAAGCCACGCTCAGCACAATTTGGACCACAGATGATCCGCTGGATGCCAGGTCTCCTAGATTACAAACCACTGCCGCCAGGCTCGTGTTGTTGGAACAAGCGCTAGACGCGGAAACAAAGGTGGTCTGGGAAGGAATGGGATCTGTCACAACCACGCTGGTCGAGGTTGATGGCCCGTTGTTGGTTATGGTCACCGTATATGTGATGTTGTTGCCCGCAGTCACAGGGTCCGCGTCGTCGGTTTTGGTGACAGAAAGGTCCGCTGTGGCGACAATCTCTCCTGCGGTCACCAACGCGCACTTTGAAAACTCCGATGTGTTGTTGTTCGGATCTGTGGCCGTCGAGGTTATGTAGTATCCCGCAGCAACGCTGGTAGAAGACGTTGTGCTGAAACTGATCTCCCCATCGGAGGCGGTCGTCACGTCCATATGACCGATGTAGGTCTTGCCCTCACCCCAACCAGTGCTGTTGCAGGTGGGGTTGGAGAAGAACTCGAGACGGAACTGGGTGCCGCTCGCGCTCTCCAATATTCCAGCGATTAATAGAGAATCAGTCGTCGTGCCGCCGCTCAGGGCGCTGCTGGTTGTCGCGCCAGACAACACGGGGAAATTCTGCGATCCGTTGGTCCCGCCGTCGGTGTCGCCGCCATCATTCTGCGTCACTCCGTCGAGGCCCAGGTCAATGCCCAGCCCATTGGAGTAGAACGAGTTTTGAAGAATGGCGATTCCGTTGCCGGCGTTGCCCAACAATCCAACGCCAGAATGACCGTTATTGGCAAAGGTGTTGTCCCGAATCGTGTGGTTGCCCAGCGAGTTCAGAATGTAGATGCCGCGGTCGGAGTTGCCGAAATCCAGGGTCCCGGTCTTGTCGGTGCCAATGAAATTGCCCTGGATCGTCATGTTCTCTGTGCTGGTGCCTCCAGCTATTATCCCTTCCTCCCTAGCATCCGCAACGACGTTTCCATCTCCAACACTGCCGATAACATGATTTGCGCCTTCAATACCGATACCCGACAACCTACTGGCTCCCAACACCGCTGTGCCGCTGGCATTGGTGCCGATGAGGTTGTTGTAAACCCGGTGTCCGCTTCCGGCGATGGCGATACTGGACAGAGCGCTTCCTGACACCAGATTGCCGACATCCAGGCCGCCAATTATGTTGTTTTGAGGGCCGTTAGTGAGCTCAATAGCTCCCATGCTGAGGTACGTGTCGCCATTGATGTCTGTGCCGAGGTAGTTGCCTTTGACAACATTGTTGTCGGCTCCAGCATTCCTGATGGCCACCCTTCCCAACAGGAGATTCCGAGCAACCAAACTCGACCCGCCAACCGTGTTGTTGGCGATGCCGTCGAGCACCACAGCGTCGGCATTGCTGACCGTGGAACTTGAAGTTCCGTCGGAGGTAGTCCCTATAAACACGCCCTCGACAGTGTTCCCGCCCTTCTCGGAGAAGGCCAGATTGGTAGTGAAGTTGTTGAAAATCATGCCACGCACAGTCGTTGTGCCGCCTGTAATGTTGAACGCGGGAGTGCCCGGACTCAGGTCCTCGCCGTTTACGCGAATCAACGGCACGGCGTTGATCGGGTCTCCGAACGCCGCCGTGTTTTCCACTGAGGTTGGTTGAGTATATCCGTCGATGTACACCGGATATCTGATTGTCGGATACCCCAACCCAGGCTTGATGCTGCGGAGGCCGGATCCGGTTACATTGAACGTGATGGGGATAACTTCGTTGCGATAGTAAGGAGGACGGCCATTCGCCTCCTCGATTGCGGCTCGAATTCCGCATGTGGCGGTAGATGTCAGGCACTTGCCGTCGGCTAACAGCGTGTCTTGCAAGTCCCCTCTTCGGTTGACTTCCAGTCCGGTCATCTCGAATTTCGAGAATGTTATTTCTTGTCTCACAAGGTCTCTATCCAGGCCTGAAGCAGTATTGAATTTCGTGTAGTAAAGGTAGGCCACCTGATCCGAATTTTCGAAGTTGCGGGAGGTATCTGACGGGTCGATTATCGAAGGGTAAGCTCGGATCGTCCCGCTGGTCTGGGGGTCCCAAATAAGTCGGGTTTCGAGAATCAGATGGCGATTCGACCAGTTGATGAGATCGTCTGACAGCGAATAGAAGAACCCGTAGGTGTTCCCGCCTTGGGAGGCTTCCCCAACGATCATGAATTTATCAAAGTACGTGTTGTAGGTCAGCGATTGGCGCATCTTCTCCAATGCGCCATCACCCGCGATGGGCTCGCAGACGTGATTGGCTGGCGTCGAGCTTGCGGAGTTGGTGTACGGGTTGATGAACTGGACACTGTAATCAGTCCCGTTCCACGCCCGCCAACTTGCCGGATCACCGACTGTCTGAGTCCTCATGGAACACACGCCAACCGACTGAGCGCCATGAGCCTCCACCTGCACCAGC
>JASLRP010000183.1 GCA_030743915.1 SAR202 cluster bacterium
CGATCATGCCTGCGAAGCCGATAGCCAGGGCGATCGGTTCAAATCCGATGCCTTCTATCCCGATGGACAGCATCGACAGCAGCCCCAACGCAAGGAGGTAGGCTAGTGGAACTGCAATAATCCATGCCGACACGCCCACCAATATTCCCTCTGTCAGGAACTGACTGGCCACCGTGAACGAGCTGGCGCCGATAGAACGCATCACGCCGACCTCTCTTTGCCGTTCAAATACGCTCATCGAAAGGGTGGAAAGCAACCCGATTGCGCCCACAGCCGCCATCACGATTGCGGCGATCTCAAACAAAATGCCAAACATTGTGACCTGCTGGGCAAGGTCTGCCTCAGTCTTGACCTGGTTCCGGAAGGCGGCTGCGATGCCGGCGGACAGGAGCGCTTCCTCGATAGCGTCAATGACATCATCCACCTGGTCAACAGTGGGGTCCGGCTCGGTTAGCTGGATGAACATATTTGTGGGCGCCAGTTCACCCGAGGCAAGCGTGGCCCCTACCAACGCTGATAACGCCCGCCACTCCATGAACCCCGAGTCAAAGGGGAAGGAGGCGATGCCTATGATCTCAACCTCGGCGCTCTGCCCTTGCGCCACCAGGACCACCGTGTCGCCGGCGTCTTTGTCAATCTTATCCGCCACAGTGCGGGTTATCACTATGCCCTCGCGCTCGGGATCATCCTTCCATGCGGCGCCCTCTTCGATATCAAGCCTGAACGAGTCAGACGCGGGGTCAAACCCCTTTCATATTCAATTGGCCGGTGTCAAATTGCGTAGAGACATATCCCTGTAACTCTACTGACAGGCCGACTCCGGGATGTATCGTCTCGATCCCGTCCACTCCGTCTGAAATCAGAGCGCTCAGCGTGTCTAAGTCCTGCCTTTCATCGGGTACGACAACAGCGTCAAAGCCAACGGCATCAAAGATGTTGGAAAACTCTTTGTTGGTCGAAGCAAACAGTCCGAAGATACCCATAAATGCCCCGAAGGCCAGAGTCAACGTCAGCCAGGTCAGCACCAACCGGCCCTTCTTGCGGGACACGTGGCTGAAGGCTTGCTTGGTGTTGGTCGGCAAAGGCAAGGCGTTGATCGCCCTGGCAATCAGGCCTCTGTGAAAGTTGGCCGAAATGCCCACGTCGGTCATGGCCTCCAGAATCGTGACTCGCGTTCCGAGGAAAACAGGGACGATTGCCGGCGCGACAGGGACGGCCAGCCCCATAACGACTCCCACGATGATGCCACTGTTGGACACGGAGAACCCGTCAACGAAGGTAGAGGCAGTGTGGTCCAGACCCTGAGCCATCATGGAGCCGAAATAGGCGCCCAGCACGACGCCGGGTATGGTCCCGATCACGCCATAGGCCAGAGCAATGCCGATATAGATGATGAAGTTATCCCATCGTGTGGCGCCGAGAGATTTCATAACTCCGATCTGCCGTCTTTGCTCCCCCACGATGCTGTTGATGATATTCACCACCAGGAACCCGGAAACGACCATGGCGATAATGCCGAGGGCCGACATGATATCGGTAATCGCCGCAACCTGGGAGATGAAGAAGCTCTCCGCAGGGTCGTCAATGTAGTTGAAGACCGGCACATAGGGGGTTTCCTGCGCTATGGAGGCATAGAAAGCGTCCGCCTGTTCCTTTGCGGTGGGAAAGTCGGTGTAGCGGACATAGAAATTGCTGAAGCCCACGAAACCGCCTATGGCCCGTGCGTCTTCAAAAGTCGCGAATATGCTGGCGTCACTGGGCACCGCTGGAGGTCCGGCTCCGCTGAACGACGAGTAGGGAGTGAAGACAATTCCGGAGATGGTCCAGGCTTCCCCTTCAGGCCCGCCGCCCAGGATCGCCAGCACGATCTGGTCGCCGACGCTCAACCCGTGCTTGTCCACCATTCGCTTCTCAATAGCGAGTTGACGTTGACCGCTGGTCGGGAATTGTCCATCCCCCGTGAGGCGCATCGGTTGCAGTGTGATCTGCTCAAACGGCTCTCAGGCGGCAAGGACAAAGCCATCGTCGAATTCGGCATCGCCGGGCAGTTTCCATGACAATGGTCGCACGGCTCGCCCCTCGACGCGAGTGACTCCGGGGAAATCCTCCAGCGCGTCCAGATAAGCGGCGTTATCAACGCTGGACCCGCTGGGCGCAGACACGAACACCGCCTGCATCGCCAGGTCCTGTTCTTTCAGGTCATTTTTGAGTTGGCTGATAATCAGACCGCCACCTGACCAGAGGGTCACGACGCCCAGCACTCCAACGAAAATAGCCAGGGACGCCATAGCGGTGCGGCTCTTCCTGGCCCATACGTCTCGGAAAATCTTGCGCCAGCGAGATCTGAACATCTGGTTGCTCTCCTGGTCTACAAGTCTACAGGTCTGCGATTCGGGTGGCCTGCTGCTCCTGGGCCTGACGCCTGGCGGCAGCCTCCAGAGGTGAGGCCTCGACCAGGCCGTCGGCGAGTGTCAGCACCGTGGGCACGTCTCGCACAACATCCCGGTCGTGGGTCACGATGATGACCGTATGGCCCTGCTCCTGCAGTTCGTAGAAAGTCTCGAAGACGACGGCGGCGCTCATGTGGTCCAGGTTACCCGTTGGCTCGTCGCCGATGAGAAGCACGGGATCGTTGGCCAGGGCGCGGGCTATGGACACTCGTTGCTGCTGGCCGCCGGAAAGCAAGTCTGGCGTCTTTCCCGCCTGGTCCGCGACAACGACATTGCCTTTTCACGCCGGTCCTGCGGCCTGTGAGCCCCGGCAAAATCCATCGGCATCATGACATTTTCCAGGACGGTCAGCGTCGGCAGCAACTGGAAGAACTGGAACACAATGCCGATGTTGCGCGCTCGCCAACGCGTGAGCTTGCGCTCGCTTGTGGTGGAGATATCCACGCCGTCCATAAACACCATCCCGGATGTCGGTCTGTCAACGCCAGTGATCATGTTCAAAAACGTGGTCTTGCCGCCGCCTGACGGGCCGACCAGGGCGATGAAATCCCCTCTTTCGACCTCCAGATCTATCCCCTGCAACACGCTGAGGGGACCGGCGGGAGTCTCGTAAGTCTTGACGAGGTTGCTGATCTGAATCAACGGTTCCGGCATAAGACATCTCCGATTGCCAATTACAGTTCCAAACAGCGGTCAGTTGAGGATCACTGTTTGCGTCGTTCCCTGTCAAGAATACTTCGGCTGGTTGTCCAGTCGAGTAACCCCGTCGATTGTTCAGTAGAGTGCGCGCCGCCAACCTAGTTGCTAACGTATGAGGAAGTCATGAGGGGGCAGCGAGGTTTGTGTGATAGGCACCATGCTTCCGGCCAATGGGCCTGCAAGTGATATTTAGAGCCGGGCCACGTCTGCGATTTTGCTTGTCTGCATCTGGTTTGCCGCCTGTATTGAAAGCGCCTCCTGGCATACATCGCGCCAGCGGTCTTGAGTTGCATTGAGCGAGCAATTAGCGGGTCCGGGCAACGTTCTTATTCAGGGATCGGGCTTGAGTCTGGCAGCACACTGAGAAATTTCGCTCATACGAAACGGTAAGAGTAGTGATCTATGCAAGTTTTCCTGGTCAGGCGGTTCTTCGGGATGCTGGTCGATTTGATTGCTGTCACAATCATCGTGTTCGCC
>JASLRP010000184.1 GCA_030743915.1 SAR202 cluster bacterium
CAGAATCTGACTGGGCAGCAGAACGAACGTCACGAATATCGGTTCCCTGCCAAACCCTTTTTCCACAAGAATCGGCACCAGGGTCATCGTTGCCAGCATCGAAAAATGATACGCGACGTTTGACCCCAACGACAACGAAAACGCCTTGGTCTTGAAGTGCTGAATGTCGACAATTGGATTGGCCATTCGACGCTCTATGAATATGAACGCCACCACCAAAACGAGGAACAGGATGTGCATAGGAACGTGATAATTGATGGCGTCCGAGGATACATATGACTCCTCGCCGCCGTGAAGATGGCTTCCTGACAGAATCAGGACCGCCGCCGTCACAATCAGCATCACTCCGCCAAACCAGTCCAGAGGGCCAGCTTCGCTGTCCACGCTGGGAGCTTTGCTGTGTCGCAGCATCGGGATCGAAGCCAAGATTGCCAAAATCCCTAATGGGACAAAAGAGATGAACACCCACCGCCAATCCAGATACTGGAGCATCAGTCCGAATGCAGCCAGCCCCACCAGGGTGCCCAATCTGGCGCCCATAATCGGCATTGCGAAGGCCCGGCCTCGTTCTTCCGGCTCGAAATTCTCGGCCAAAATTGCGTTGGCGTTGCCCAACACCATTGCAGAACCAAGACCCGTGACCCCTCGCCACGCCACGACATGCCACAATTCCTGGGAGAAACTAATGAGGATCGAACCCAGAGTGGACGCAACGAGACCCAAAAAGAAAACACGGGCGTGTCCGAAACGGTCGCCCATTCTGGCGGCCAGCATGACAAAACTGCCCAACATCGCCAGGTAGATAATGACGATCCAGGCCGTGTCCGCGATGCTTGTCTCGAAATAGTCAGCGAGTGTGGGAAGCGACAGCGCAACCGGGAGGCTGGAAAGCTGCACCAGCATCTGCGCGCCGGTCAGCGCGATTATTACTTCTCGGCGCTCCCGACTGGCCAACAATGGTTTTATGAATCCCAGGAATCCCCGCATCATTTATCCTTAATTCATATGGTTATCAACTTCCATGCGTGGTCATTTTCGCATGAAAATTGAACTGCCCAACTATAGCATAACCGCGTTTGAGGGCAACACTAACTTTTCCTGCTCTTGCCCCGTTATATAATCTGAATGTGAGAAATCACACCGATCAGCCAGACTCTTAGCGCTCCCCTGAGAGGATGACAACAATGCAGACCAACCCTGACGACCGCAAAGTCGTCGAAGAGCTGGTCAGACAAGCTCAACAAGGCAAACAGCCCGCATTTGCGGGTCTGTATGAACGGTACTACGACCAGATATACCGTTACGTGTCTTTTAAGTGCGGCAGTCCGACTGAGGCCGAAGACATCACCGGGGAGGTGTTCTTGAAGATGCTGGAGTCAATCCACACCTTCAAATGGAAAGGCCATCCGTTTACGTCGTGGCTGTACCGCATCGCGCACAACCAGGTCGTGGACAATTTCCGGCGCAAAGGTCGGCGGCAGACCGTCCCGTTGGATGACGCCGAAGATCGAATCGGCGTCAACGCCTCGGATTTGGAACGAGCCGCCGAGATCAACATGACCATGACCGAAGTGATGTCCGCGATGGAGTCGCTAACCGATCTGCAACGCGAGGTGATCTCGCTGCGGTTCGGTTCTGGGCTGTCAGTAGCGGAGACCGCCCAGGCCGTTGGCAGGAAAGACAACGCGGTCAAAGCCCTGCAGCACGCGGGGTTGAAGAAGCTGAGGGCGATAATGGCCCCAAAAGCTCCGGCGATTGCTCCGGCAATCGAAGGTGACATGTGAATCGATGGCTGACAAGTTACGCCGAATGTTGGGACGCCAGCGTTTGGCAATCCGAAGAGGTATGAAATGAGCCAGGAGTTCAACAACGCGCTCAATGACTGCCTGGAGCGAATCTCTCAGGGAGAAAGCCTTCAGGCCTGCCTGAGCGACTATCCCCGGTACCAGGACGAGCTTGGCCCACTGGTCCAAGTGGCTGTTTCGACGATGAATTTCGCCGACACGGTGACGCCGTCCCAGCAGTCCAAAGATCGGAATTTCCAGACGTTTATGCAGGCTGCCCAGACCGCCCAGGTCGGACCTCAGAAGATGCCCTGGTACTCTTTCGGGTGGCTGCCTCTCGCCAAGCCCATCGCCATCAGTCTGGTGGCGGTTGTGGTGTTGGCAATGGGCGCCGGAGTGACAACTGCCGCCTCTTCGGACGCGGTGCCCGGCGAGACACTGTACTGGGTCAAAACCACCAAAGAGAATATACAACTGCGACTGCCTCGCTCCGAAACGGGCAAGGCTCAAACTCACGCCAATCTCGCGAACGTCCGGGGGGAGGAGATCAGGAAGCTGGTCAGGTCGGGGCGTTACACCGCCGCAGACGACGTCATGAAACGGATGAACCGTCACCTGAGGTTTTCAGCCGGCTACGTCGGGGTCAATGTAACCGTCAACCCACGGGAATTGCCTCCGGGGCCTCCACCAAGGTTCCGTGGTCGTAACATGGACCGATTGCGGTCATCCCTTGAGCATGATTCTGAGAGAATGCGCGTCGAGATGAGCAAAATGCTGGCGGAAATGTCTCCCGAACAAAAGCAGCAGCTTCAACACTTTATGAGGCAACCTGAGCTGATTTACCGAATGCTCATCAATGCCATGACAGAAAGCGGAAACACCGGACAGCTCCCATTCATCCGGATCATACCGCCCCAGGGCGCTCCGTTGCGATAGACCGGACATGAATTAGGGAGGAAATGACGTGGGGATGTTCTCGACATTCAAAGGCTGGCAAATAGGCGTTCTTGTAGGCGTCGTCGTGGCGGTCGCCGCAGGGACTTATGGCGCGATAACGTTCATCGGCGATTCAGGCGAAACAAACCTTGAGGCCGACGAGCAGTTAATCCCGGTGCAATTGGGTGATCTGATCAACGAAGTGTCGGTAAACGGCAGCGTCCTGTTTCCGAACCGCGAGACGTTGGTGTTCGGTTCCCAGGGAACAGTTGCTGAATTACTGGTCGCAGAAGGCCTGCGTGTCGGCACGGGCGAGCCGCTGGCGACATTCGACAGCGAAACTATCGCGAACCTCGATAGGTCTGTCGCTCAAGCCAGAGTAAGCCTTCGAAACGCTCAGGATTCGCTAGAGGACCTTCAGATGATTTCAGACCTGGAAATTGCTCAGGTCGAGTCCAAAGTCTCCTCTGCGAAGATGACCCTGAATGCCGCAATAGAGAGCTTGGACCTGCTACAGAACATCCCCGACGAGCAGATGTTCAAGGCAAAGTCCAAGGTCAGTTCCGCAACCGTCTCCCTCATGAACGCCGAAGAAAGCCTGGCGCAGTATCTCGCTCACCCGACAGCGCAGGAGTTGGCCTCTGCAGAATCAAAAGTCACAGCGGCCCGATTATCTTTGGAAAAAGCCGAAGATGCCCTTGAGGACCTTCAGGGGCCATCTCAGTCTCTCGATCTGGCGCAGGCCGAAGCCCGCGTGACCGACGCTCAACTGGCGGAACGCACCGCGCAGGAAAAACTAGACGAGTTCAAGGCAGGGCCGACCGAAGCCGACAAGTCTGATGCCCGTAACGTAGTGACCTCAGCAGAGACTCAACTTGCCAACGCCAATGCTGAATTGAATGTCGGCACATCCGACTGGGACGACAAGGTTGACGCCGCCGAATCGGACTTCCAAACGAAAACCGAAGACTATCAGAACCAATTCAAGACATGGCTGGGCATCGACCTCGATTCCAGCGAGTTGAACGACGATGCCACCGACGCCCTGGCGTCCCTGGGCGTGGACCTGGAAGTGGTGTTCAACTCTGACTCCCAATTCGGCGATCTGGTCCAGGGCGGTTACTACTCCCAGGGATTGGCTCCAGATGACCCATCGACCTCGTGGGACGAGTCTGTTGTGTTCACATGGCAAAACTTCAGCCCGACTCAGATTGTCGGTTCTTGCGACTCGACCGCCATCCCTGCGGCTGCGATCGGATTCTGTGTGAGCCACGAGTTTGACAAATCTGCGTCTGCCTACCGACAGAGTGGAAACAGCCTTGAATCTCTCAAAGCCCAGTCTGCCAAGGCGATAGCGGCATTGGTGACGAACGTGGACAAGGCGGAGGACGGTCTCGCGACTGCTCAAGAGGCGTTGGGTGATGTCCTGGGGCCAATCGATTCTCTGTCACTCGATGACAAACAGCGAGACCTGGACGTTGCTTCCGCCTCGCTTTTGAAAGCCATCGAAGACCTTTCCGTCGTTAAAGAAGGCACAAGCCAACTGGCCATCGACAATCAGGTTACGCAGGTGGACCTGGCAAAATCCAACCTCCAGACAGCCATCGACGATCTTGCGGGCGTAAAGGCAGACACTGATCCAGCCGTGATTGAAAATCAGCGCAATCAGGTCGGATTGGCCACCGCGACCCTCGCCGACGCCCAGGCGGAGTTGGAACTGCTCCAAAACGGGGGCGATCCCGTAGAGCTCGAGACCAAACTCCTGGAAGTGGAAGTCGCAAGTCTCAATCTCGCCGACAAAGAACAGGAATTGGCGGACCTGTTGCAAGGCCCGGATATCCTGGAACTGGCGGTGTCACAGGCGAACGTGGTGTCTGCCTTGGCTGCCCTGGCTGATGCGGAAGATCGATTGGCCAACTCGGTCATCACCGCTCCCTGGGACGGCGTGATCACGTTCATCAATGCCGAGACCGGTCAATCGATAAATGCCAACACCCCTATTATGGAAATCGTTGACACCAGCGTGGTTGAGATAGACGGCGTTGTTGACGAAATCGACGTGCTGTTCGTCCAGGTCGGTTCATCGGCGCTGGTTACGATGGACGCCATTCCCGGCGAATTCCTCCAGGGAGAGGTGTCATTCATCGCGACAACGCCGGATACGCAGCAGGGCGTGGTCAGCTTCCCCATTCGCATACGTGTCTCTCTGCCCCAGGGGCTTGACGTGCCTGAAGGCTTGAGCGCCGTTGCCAACGTCGTCATCCGGGAGGATCGGGGCGTGCTTATGGTGCCGATTAATTCGCTGTACGGGTCTTTCGACGAGCCCACCGTCAAAGTCGTGTCGGATGGCCGGGTTCTGGACAGACCGGTTGTCCTGGGCAACAGCGACGATTTCTGGATTGTGGTCAGCGAAGGAATCGCTGAGGGCGACCTTGTGATAATGGAATCTGAAGGCGCTCAGAGCAATCAGTTCAACTTCGGCGGCAATTTCCGTCGAGCCTCAGGCGGGATATCGGTGATCGGTGGGCCCGGCAACTTCACCGGCGGCGGTAGAGGCGGTCGAGGCGGCGGCGGCGGCAGGTAACCGAATATGATCAAACTTGACGACATATACAAAATCTATCGCATGGGCGAGGTGGAAGTCGGGGCGCTTCAGGGCGTCTCCGTGACCATCGAAGAGGGCGATATGGTCGCAATCATGGGGCCATCGGGTTCCGGGAAGTCCACGATGATGAACATCATTGGATGCCTCGACGTGCCCACCTCTGGGCATTACCTCCTCAACGATGAGGATGTGGGCAGTTTGAACGACGACAGACTGGCCGTTATCCGGGGCAGCCAGATTGGATTCGTTTTCCAGACCTACAACCTCCTGCCCAGAATGACCGCGCAGGCTAACGTTGAGCTTCCTCTGGTGTATGGCAACCTTCGGAACCGCAAGCGACTGGCCCTCGATGCCCTTGAGCGTGTTGGACTGGGAGATCGGGCCGGTCACAAACCGACTGAGCTTTCGGGCGGACAACAGCAGAGGGTCGGAATCGCCAGGGCGTTGGCGAAACAGCCAAGCATCTTGCTGGCCGACGAGCCTACCGGCAACCTGGACAGCACATCCAGCGAAGAGATCATGGCGATCCTGAAAAGCCTGAACGAGGATGACGGTCTCACGGTGATAATCGTCACTCACGAACCGGACATTGCGAGTCAGACTCGCAGGGTAATCTCCATGCTCGACGGCAAAGTGCAGTCGGACACGTCCGGTGAACAATCAAGTCTGGTGGCGGCAAATGAACCCAATTGATGTCTTGAGGACTGCCCTCTCCTCAATGGGCGCAAACAAAATGAGGGCTGGGCTGACTCTTTTGGGAATGGTGATCGGCGTGACGGCTGTCATATCGCTCATGGCCATTGGTCGCGGAGCGCAGGAGTCCATCACATCGCGCATTGAGGCCTTGGGAACTAATCTGCTGTTTGTTCGTCCGGGTTCAACCAGCCAGGGTGGGATATTCTTCGCTCAAGGCTCCGCCGAGACTCTGACACTTGAAGATGCCTACGCCCTGCTAGACCCGGTGTTCGCGCCCTCGGTCGGGTCGGTCGCCCCGGAGTTGAACACAAACGCACAGATTGTCGCTGGCAGAGAGAACACCAACACCAGAGTGCTTGGCGTCACTCCCGAGTATGAATTCGTTCGCAACTTCCCGATCTCGTCGGGTTCATTCATCACCCTGGGCCAGGTTCTGAATAACTCGGAAGTCGCCGTGCTTGGTTCTTCCGTTGCTGAAACCCTTTTCGGTAACCGCGATCCTGTGGGCCAACTGGTCCGTCTCAACGGAAGGCAGTTCGAGGTCATCGGAGTGTTGGAGAGTCAGGGAGGCGCGGCGTTCGGCAGCTTTGACGATCAGGCCCTCGTCCCGATAACCACCGCCTACTACAGATTGTCAGGTCAGCGGACGAACCAGGGCGGAGTGCGTGTGGACACCGTAAACGTAACGGCAAAAGACGCCGGTTCGATGGAAAATGCCATCGACGAAATCTCCACGGTGTTGAGATTACGACACAGAATCACAGAGGAAGACGACTTCACCGTCAGCAGTCAACAAGAAACCATCGAAACGCTGGAGGAGACGACCAACACGTTCGTCATGTTCCTCGGCGGAATAGCCGGCATCTCGCTGCTGGTGGGCGGCATCGGAATTATGAACATCATGCTCGTGTCAGTGACCGAGCGCACACGGGAGATCGGGATCCGCAAGGCGATGGGCGCCAAGCGCAGGGACATTCTGATGCAGTTCATCTCGGAGGCGTCGTTGTTGAGCCTGGGCGGTGGAGCGGCAGGTGTTGCGGCAGGTTACATTTTGTCGAGACTCCTTGACGGACGCGATGTCGCTGGTCAGGTTTTCCAGACCGCCTTCAGCCCCAATATCGCCCTTTTGGCGCTGGTAGTTTCGGTGGTAATCGGCCTGTTCTTCGGCATCTATCCGGCTATGCGCGCAGCTCGATTGCATCCAATCGACGCTCTGAGGTCAGAATAAATAGTCTGCGACAGTCGGGGAACTCAATCGACGGAAATTGAAATTTGGAGGGGATCGTGAGCAACAAACTTTTCATGGGCGTGTTGGGAGCAGTGCTGCTTGCCGCCCTGGGCGTAGGCGGGGCGTTCGCCGGAGGCGTGGCGTACGAGCGAAGCGGAGAGGACTCTGCCCCGGTCGTTACTGCCCCGCCCGACCTCCCCTCCCCTTCAGGAACCCAAGCTCAGGCTCAAGCAACCCAAGGGCAGTTCAATCCTGAAGCCCTGGCCGATCTTCGAGCGCGTCTCCAATCGGGCGACGCAACACCTGAAGACCTGCAACAACTGCGCCAACAGTTCGCTGGTCAGGCTGGCGGTTTCGGTGGAGCCGGCGGCGGAGGATTCGGAGGTGGTGGATTTGGCGGCGCCGGAGGGGGTAATTTCAGGTTCGGCGGTGGCGGTCTCAATGGCACGATTGAGTCCATTGAGGGAGACACTGTGACCATTAATACTGCCCAGGGTCCGTTGCAGGTCATCCTCAGCTCTGACACCACTATCAACAACATTGTCGAGGTCGAACCGAGCGCTCTGACATTGGAGACTCGCATCTCGGTGAATGGCCAACGCAACGATGCAGGCGTTGTCGAAGCCAATACAATCACCATAACCCCTGAAGGTTTTGAAGGCGGTGGAGGTGGGGGCTTCCGCCGAGGTTTGGGCGGGCAAGCTCAACAGACGGCCCCGTAGTCAAACCCAATCGAACACAGGGTCATCCCACATGGGGAGCGTCACGCGGCGCTCCCCATGTGTTTTAATAGCACGCGGAGACGTCCATCTAAGTGTAATTCATGAACGAAACTTTCCGAATTATACGTCCCAATACCCTTGCCAAACCTATCGGGTAAATAGTACATTAGAGGAATGGCGAGAATCAGGCAGGTCATGGTGTATATTGCCTGTATCGCCAAGCCCGACAAAGAGAGGTTCGCGGTAGCGGAAAATATATGAACCACATAATACGAATTATCGGTATCGCGGCCCGACACAAATGGTGGATGATAGGCGCGTACAGTTCGATGGCCGGGGCACTGCTCGCCTACATCATGCTTCCCCAGTATTTCGGCGAGGCCATCGACAATATCTCAGAAGTGTTTGAAACCGGCGATTACGATCAGGGCGCAATCGTCTCGATAGTTGCCATAATCTTTGTCCTCAGCCTCATCAGAGGCATACTGTCTTTCTTCCAGACCTATCTGGGTGAAGCTCTCTCCCAATTTGTCTCCTACGACTTGAGAAACTCGTTCTATAACCACGTCCAGCATCAGAGCTTTGGCTTCCACGATCGCAACCATACCGGCAACTTGATGTCTCGAGCCATCACCGACACTGAGAACATCCGAATGTTCATCAACATGGGTCTGGTGCGGACTCCGTATTTCCTGGCGCTCTTCGTATTTGTGGCCGCCATCCTTCTTCGCATGGACTGGCAGTTGGGGCTGGTGAGCATCAGCTTCATGCCCATTGTGATCGTCTATTCGGGATTCATACGTATCAAAATGCGCAAGATCTGGCTCGTCGTTCAGGAAAAGATGGCCGAGATGAGCACAGTGGTTCAGGAAAATTTCACTGGGGTTCGCGTCGTCAAAGCCTTCGCTTCAGAGCCTTATGAAGAGGCGAAGTTCCGAGTCAAAAACGCCGAGGTCGCCGAGAACTACATCAAAGCCGAGAAGATGCGCGCCTCATCGATGTCCTTCATGTTGTTCACATTTCTGGTGGCCATGGGACTCATTCTGTGGTTCGGTGGACGCCGGGTAATTGATGGCGACTTGACCCCAGGCGAACTGGCTCAGTTCATTTTCTATCTGCAAATCCTCCAGATGCCAGTTCGGATGTCCGGCTGGCTCGTAAATTCATACGCGCGGGCCGCATCTGCGGGTGAACGCATGTTTGAGATCCTTGACGCCAAATCTCCAGTGGAAGAGAAACCAAGGGCGCTGGACATGAAACGGCCGGAGGGGCGCGTTCGGTTCAACGATGTGGACTTCGCTTACAACGAACGAGGGCTGGTCCTGGAGAAACTGAACCTGGACGTCGAGCCCGGAAAGATCGTGGCATTGCTCGGCCCTCCGGGAAGCGGCAAGACCAGCATTGTGAACCTGATTCCCCGCTTCTACGATGTTGTCGGCGGCAGTATTACCATCGACGACCTGGACATCCGAGACGCGACTCTCGAATCGTTGCGGCGCAACATCGGAATCGTCCAGCAGGACGTCTTCCTATTCACCACAACTGTCGGAGAAAACATCGCTTACGGCAACGTGAACGCGACGCACGAGGATGTCGTTAAGGCCGCCCAAATCGCCCAACTGCACGATTACATAGAAACCCTTCCAGATGGTTACGACACAGAGATCGGCGAGCGCGGTTCCACGCTTTCCGGTGGACAGCGTCAGCGGATGTCCATCGCCAGAGCCGTTTTGTTGGACCCGCCAATTCTCATTCTTGACGACTCCACCTCCAGCGTTGACGCCCGGACTGAGGACCTCATCCGTCGCGCCATGGAATCAGTAATGGAGGGTCGCACCACTTTCGTCATCGCCCACCGGCTCAGCACAGTGCATCGCGCAGACGTCATTGTGGTGCTGAGGGACGGCAAGATTGAAGAACAAGGAACCCACCAGGAATTGTTGAGCTACGAAAACGGCCTCTACCGCGAGATATATGAGCTTCAGCTTCGACCCCAAGAAGAAGTCATGCGCGAGATCGATGTGGATTCTGCTGTTTTGACGGACGGTTCCTCGGTCGGAAACGACTGACCCACTCTGGACCATCACCACAAATTCATGAACACAATGCACGCGAAGGTAATTCGACGTGTTCCACCTAAGGAGACAGCGTTATGATGGGCGGCGGCATGTTCCACGGCGTGAGCCGGGGACACCCAGACGAAGAGGTATTCGGAGACGTTTATGACCAACGAGTTGTTGCTCGTCTCCTGCCGTACATCTTGCCATACAAGACACTGGCGGCGTTCGCATTCGTCTCCATGCTCATATACACCGGCACTCAGGTCGCCGTGCCGTGGGTCATCAAGATTTCGATTGACCGATTCATCGTCCCCAAGAATTTTGAGGGCCTGACTTGGATGTTCGCGCTTTTCGTGGGGATCGCCGTCGTTAACTGGATTGTGAATTACACCCAGCAGTACTCGATGGAAAAGGTCGGACAGGGAGTCCTGTTCAACCTGAGAGCCGATATGTTCGGGCACGTGCAGAAGCAATCCATGGGTTTCTTCGACCGGACCGAAGTCGGGCGTTTGATGTCCCGAGTTCAGGGCGACGTTTCCCAGCTTCAGGAATTTGCGGCCCTGGTGGTGATGACCCTGGGCGAGCTTCTCAGCCTCGCCGGAATCGTCGTCGCATTGCTTTTGCTCAACTTCAAGCTTGGCCTTATCACGATGAGTGTCCTGCCTGTGCTCATTTTGATCATGGCCGTATGGCAGCCGTATGCGCGAAAGGCGTTCATGTCAGTCCGTCGCGCGATCTCCATCGTGAACGGCTCTCTCAACGAGAACATCACGGGCGTCAGGGTCGTGCAGTCCATGAACCGGCAGGACCGCAACCTGATGTTGTTCGACGAGAAAAATCTCGATCACCGCGACGCCAACCTTTGGGCCAGCAAACTGTCGTCAGGCCTGTTGCCTGCAGTTGACATCCTGACCGCAGTGGCCATCGGATTCGCCCTGTTCTTCGGCGCTCGCATGATTTCGGGCAATGACCTGGCGATCGGCACGCTCATCGCTTTCGTGTTGTACATCCAGCGTTTCTTCGACCCGATCAGAAACCTCACGATGCAGTACACCCAGCTTCAACGTTCGATGGCCTCCGGCACTCGGATTTTCGACATGCTGGACTGGGAACCTGACTTGGTGGACGCCAAAGATGCTCAACCAATCGGGGCCGTCAAGGGCGAAATAGAACTTAAGAACGTCAGCTTCAGCTACGTT
>JASLRP010000185.1 GCA_030743915.1 SAR202 cluster bacterium
TGGCAAGCCAACTATGACTTAATCTACGCCCAGGTGCTCGCCTACAGCGCTCGCACTTACGAATATGGCGCGTTCCTGGAGGCATTCATCACCGACCCCAAAGTTGTTCCTCTGGAAAAGCCGAACTTCCATCGCTTGTCGAGTTGGCACATCCAACATAGCAAGAGCACAGTCGGCGGCTCGCTGACCGCATCGTACATCGAGCGAGCTGCCGCTATGTTCAACAGTGTGATTGAACAACACGCCGGCACTCCGTGGGCGGCGCGTGCCCAGTGGGAGCTGAGCCGTGGCTTTGGTTATGAACTGCGAGAGAGGTATTCTTATTACGGTCCCCGCACAACGAAACCCACGCGCAGCATTCCCAAGATTCCCATCCCAAATCTGTGAAGTGTCCATCGGCCGGTACGATATGTGATGATATAATCTCTGTGTCGACCGCATTTGGCAGTCGACCATATTTGGCACCTGTTGGTTTGTCGTTCCGGATGCTATCAGCCAGACGCAAGGCGAACCGTCATTGGATGTGAGAAGAAGGGTCCGGACATGAAAATCCCGTTTTCACCATCGGTGTACGAGCACGCTGCGAAGATGGTGGGCCGGAGCCCCCGCGAAGTTTCGTGCAACCCGGATCTACTCTTCGAAGGACACCGCGCCGCCTACCTCGAGTACCGGCACTCGCCGATCGTCGTGGGTATCGATATCTACAACCTTGAGGGCGAAGCCTATGGGGCAACGATATCAGTGCCCGAGGGAAATGGTATTCCAGCGATTCACGAGCCCCTCTTCAAGACGCTCGACGAAGCCCTTGGACTGCCTCGGTTCGATCCCCACAGGGACGGCCGGATTGCCATGTTCATTGAGGTCGGTCAGCGACTGGCCCGCGAGTTTCCGGACGCCGACGTGCGCATTCCTGTTAGCGGCCCTTTTTCCATCGCCTTCAACCTCCGTGGTATCAACGACCTGTGCCTGGACGTTGCCCTGCGTCCCGACGATGTCGCCACCTGGTTGATGCAACTGGCCGAGAACCAGGGAGTGTTCTGCGAGGCGGTCGTCGAGTCGGGACTCGATGTCGCCTTCTTCGAGTCTGCGGCGTCTCCGCCCATGCTTTCCCCACAGCAGTTCCACGATATCGAACTTCCGTCGCTCAAGCGGGTCATCTCTGTTGCCGAGTCCCACGTGGGGCATCCCGTGCCGTGCATCATGGGAGGCGACACCTTTCCGATACTGGATGACATCCTGGCCACGGGAACGGGATACGTTGTGTGTAACGTGGAGACCGATCAGAAGAAATTCGTGGCCCACGCCGGAGTCGCCGACCCCAATGTGAAGATTCGCGTCAACATGGACCCGGGGATCGTCGCCTGCGACTGCCCCGAAACGATCTACCGTGAGATCGACCGGATCCTCGCCATCACGGCCGACCATCCGAATTGTCTCATGGGAACCGGCTGTCTGCCGTACGAGACTCCGCCGGAAAACATTCGCCTGATCAAGGAGTACATCGCCTGAGAGGGCACCAACATCCAGTTGGCGACACTCGGGGCGTGCATAGCGATCATTTGGCGAGCCGTTCCATTGGAATTCAGGTTCACCCGCCGCTTTTTCCAATACTGTGTTAATTGGACTTATCCCATTTTCGAGTTCTCCTTTTCGCGTTTGATGTAACGGGTTGGGCGATATTTTTGACCTTCTTCGACGGCGTCTCAAATACGGTGGTCACTTGCGACGTCTCACGCGAGACGAGTTCTGGCGCGCCGCGGCGCTGCCACGTTCAGGATTTTGTGAGTCTCTGACACCGCATGTCC
>JASLRP010000186.1 GCA_030743915.1 SAR202 cluster bacterium
GGGCTTGAGACTCCCGAACTCTCGCGCCATCAGTATGGTCAGGGGAACTGCGATAATCACCAGCTTCCCGATCAGAGTCCCGGAGAACACTATCAGATACCCCAGCCACGGCAGATGGGTCCGGACCTTGCCATACACTGCGCCAGACCACACCAGATTCGGGTCCGGGGTCTGGTTGGCGTCGCCTTTGGTTTGGTAGTAGGTCTGGCCTCCGATCTGCCTGGACGCGATGACTCTGTGGGTAACCATCCCTGAAGTCTGACTGCTCCTGAAAGTCACCACGTCGCCGATAGAGACTCGATCTCCAAAGCTGGGATCGACAATCACCGCATCGCCCACGCCGATGGATGGAACCATGCTGCCGCTGGTGACGACCATCGTATTCATTCCCAGAAGGGTCGGAATCACGGACCCGCCGGACACCAGCATGGACATGAGAAAGGACAGTACCAGCAGCGTGTTTACGAAGGCCCGCCAGACGTTCGACGGTTTTATGAGCGGAATGCTGGCTTGTCGAATTACTCCTGCGCCTGTCATCGTTCTCTATGCTCCTCTGGTCAACTGTCAGCTACCGAGCGGGAACCCTAGTTATTGGTTGTCTGCTCAGCGGCGAAGTTCAGGCTGGCGGCCGTGGTCAGTCCCTGGAAGGAGTTGCCTGTTCCCAGAGGCAGGGACACCTGGATGCACAGGACCTCGTTGGAGGCCGCGATGAGCGTGCGGTCGCCTGACTGCGCTCCCGTGGTCGGGTCGCCGATCATGTTAATGCCCGAGGCGCTGCCCATGTCGCCGGGGCCATAAAGCGCCGTGCCGTCAGCGGCGAATCCACCGGTCGAGCAGGTGGAGACTCCGGTCTTGATCGTCATGTCCAGTTGGGCGGCCAGGGTGTTCTCGGTGGTCACGCTGGTCAGCGCGTATCGCATCTCCAGCGAGCCTGCGTTTGATACGGTCAAAGGCGCGGTCACCAAGTCGCCAGGGGCCATGTTGGTCAGTGAGACGACTGCGCTGGCCGGCGCGGCCGACACATCAACGGTTCCTGTGCTGAATGAGTTTGAGCCTACGGACTCGGTGTCGTTGAACACCGCTCCGGTGAAGCTGGCTCCGATTGTCGCCAGCGAGGTAAGGAACAGGACTCCAGTGAGAACGAGCCTGCGCGCTCCGACGCTCGCTACGCCTCTCATCCACCTGAACCTGTTAGACGACTCTTTGATAATGGTTTCCATTTCGGCCCTCCGAAGATATTCCAGAATTACGGTCGATGTGTTGATTGCAATTCCAGGATAAGGGAGAAGCAGCGGCTTGAAACACGGTGGTTATGTACAACTTTTGATTATGGATTCCATCTCGAACGGTTATGGTGTTAGCGTGATATGCCCTCAAGCCAACACCATGTGACATCGCCCAGAAGGGTTAGATAGTGATGACTGAACAGAGCAGATCTCTAAAAAAAACAGGAGGCGACCCGAATATCAGGTCGCCCCCAATCCTGGTCTATTCTGTTGATTCCGAGCGCTTACTTGAGCACTGTAACGTGCCCGGTGTATTCATCATTGCTGTCGGCGACAGCGATACGGACGTTGTCTATGATCGTGCCCGGGTTCAGGTCTGGGCTGTTGGGAACAGCGCGAATCTCGATGTCCACGGTAGCCGATGCCCTGCCGTCATCCGAAAAGTCTATCCTGTATTCAATGTCAAAGAAGGAATCGATCTGGAATCCATCCTGACCGCTGGAGCCGATGTTTGCGGCCTTGCGCACCGCATCGACGATCTTGCCCACGCTGACGCCTGGTTTCACTCCGATGGAGAACTCCAGGACAGCCTCATCTTTCTTTTTCGCCTCAACCATGTTGTCAGACGGCAACGCCATCGCCGCGGTGATTGCTACAGCCAACATCGCCATACCCGTCGCAAGAGCAATTCCAAGTTTTTTCATTCCGGCCTCCTCAGTGTTCCAGGTGTGTTTCGATTATTTGAGCAACGTGACGTGACCGATATAACCGCCTTTGCCTCCGACTGCGGCCCTTACGTTGTCGATCACTGTGCCGGGGTTGATGTCGGGACTGTTGGGCGCGGCGTGGATAACAATCTTAATCGTCCCACCGCCGCCGGGGGACACCATGTACGTGATGTCGAAGAAGGAATCGACCGCAAATCCGTCCTGACCACTGGAGCCGATGTTCGCTGCCTTGCGCACTACATCGACTGTCTTTCCCACGCTGGCGTCGGCAGGCACATCAATCGTGAACTCCAAAACCGCGTCCTCGGTCTTTTTGGCCTCCACGGTGGCGCTGCCAGATGGCACCGCCATCGCCGTAATGATTGCGACTGCCAGCATCGCCATGCCAGCCGCAAGCGCAAATCCAAGCTTTTTCATTCCAACCTCCTCAGTCGTTCAATTGTGTTTCGACTATCTGATCAGCGTAACGTGTCCGACGTACTCGTGGCCTTTGTTCCCGACGGCGGCCCTCACGTTGTCTATCACCGTGCCGGGGTTAATATCAGAACTGTTGGGCGCAGCGTGAATTTCTATCGTGACGATTCCTACGGCGCTGCGAGTCCCGTCAGCGCTGGGCGAAATGGCATACGAGATGTCGAAGAAGGAATCAATTCTGAATCCGTCCTCGCCGCTGGAGCCGATGTTGGCGGCTTTACGCACTGCGTCAACAACCTCTCCGACACTGGTATCCGGGGACGTCTCGATGGTGAACTCCAGAACCGCGTCCTCTGCCTTCTTCGCTTCGACCGTGTTCTCCGACGATAGACTGACCGACACTCCCACGGCCATCGCGATTCCCACTATGCCTGCAACCAGTACCAATACAAGTTTCTTCATTCCATCCTCCAAAAGATATCCCTGATCCGTTGATGCTGCGCCGTTCCCGAACGTAGCATCCGACGAACAAACGGTCAATGGTTATTGACAAGTAACTGAGGTCAACTCAATGCCAGAACCGATATACGTAACGACCTGAACCTGAGTGATTGCGGTGAAAACATAGTGGAGTGCGCTTCCGACCTGCCCAAAGGTTTGCGGGTCAGCGCCAACAGCCACGTGGTAAACTCCAGACATCCGGTGATCGGGCCTTCCAAGCAGAACGCCGATCCTGGAGCTATCCCCTGAATATAAGCCGGGCATTTCAGGCGAACAGACGGAGGTTGCCCATGTCCACAATTAGCATCGATCACATAGCAATGCCCACTGCCAACGCAGAGCGTCTCATAGAGTTTTACAAACGGCTGGGATTCACGATAAACGACGAAGCGGAGTGGCGGGCCGGAGAGGCCAGCATATTCTCCATCCAGGTCGGAATGTCCAAGATAAACGTCCATCCTGAAGGCTTCACCGCCAGTCTGCGCGGCCCCACAGCCGTGCCTGGATGCGGCGACGTCTGTTTCGTGTGGGAAGGCTCCGCCGAGGAGTGCAAGAAGATGCTGGACGACGCTGGAGTCGAGATCATCTCAGGCCCAGGCCCTCGCAGAGGCGGTCGCGGCAAGGACGTCCCCGCCGTCAGCCTCTACGCCCGCGACCCCGACGACAATCTGCTGGAGTGGATGGTGTATCAGTAGGGCTGGTGTCTCTATTTGCGTCACGCCTTCTACCGTGAGTGACCGTCCGAACCATCAACCCCAACGGCACGAGCATTAGCACGATGTGGGCGACCTCGACGCCGTGGGCTCCGGTGGCGGAGCATGCTCCGCCGCTCGGTGGCGGCGCGGCCCCTGAGGTCACAGGCGGTATTACGGGCGCTGGCGCTGGCGGGACCTCGGTTGGCTCTGGGGCAACCTCTGCGGGCGCTGGAGGTTCCATAGGCTCAGGAGGGAAGAATCTCTCGACGCTGAACAGGAATTGCGCCCCGGTGGACAGGCCCCCAGTGAAAAGGATTGTGCCATCTGCCAGTGTGTTCGCCGTGTGCGAACTGCGAGGGTTATTGGTGGATGCCGCCAGCCTAAACTCCTCCTGAATCGGGTCGAATATCTGGGACACTCTCACGACGGAGGCCTCGGCGCCAGCGCCGCCCACAATCAGGACCGAACCGTCGGCAAGGCTCGTGGCCGTGTGCCACAATCTGGGAAGCAGACGGTCGGCTACCGTGGTCACCTGACCCGTGGTAATGTCGTACAACTCGGCGATGGTTGTCGGAATCTCGTCACCGGGGTCGTCGTCTCTTTCGATGCCGCCGGCCAATAGCACCTTCCCGCTGGACAGAAGTGTCGCGGTGTGCCCTCCTCGCCCATAGGACACTTCGCCTGCGGGCATGAATGCATTAGCTGTCGGATCGTAAATTTCAAGCGCCAAGACGGAACTGCCCTCGGTGAACCCTCCAGAGATCAGCGCCCTACCGTCAGGAAGGAGCGTAGCGGCGTGGTGACTGCGAGGGACGGCCATCGAACCCGCGTCGCTGAAGGCGCCAGTCGTCGGATCAAACAACTCCGCGCTGGACAAGACCTCGAAGTGACTGCTGAGCCCTCCAACGATCAGGACTTTGCCATCATCCAGCAGCGTTGCCGTATGATAGGCTCGGGCCGACGACGGGGGCAACGTTGCGGTGAACTGGCCGGTTGCAGGGTCGTAAATCTCGGCTTCTTTGATGAACCGGTCTTGCAGTTTCAGCCCTCCCACGACCAGCGCCCGGCCATCACGCATGAGCGTGGCAGTGTGTCCGAATCGGAACTGGGCCATCTCGCCGGTGTCGGTGAAAAAGTCGGTTGCGGGGTCATAAATCTCCGCGCTCCTGTGAATGAAAGTGCCGTCAGTCCCGCCTGCCACCAGAACTCTGCCATCGGCAAGGGTCGTCGCAGTGTGAAAGCCCCGACTGGATAACAGCGAAGGCGTGCGCTTGAACTCGCCCAGCTCCTGAGCGTGGGCGTCACTGGCGGCTGCCAACAGTCCGGCGAAAGCCAGAGCAACCAGCGACAGTCGTTCAAGTAGTCTCCGCATTTTTTCCAGGCAGCTTCCTTTTGAGAACAAGGCGCCATTTGAGCCGTCGCGAAGAATCTGGTCGGGGGCAAAACAACGGTTGCTCCGCGAACGACCAGATGCTTCGACTCCGCTCAGCATGGCAGCTATATGCGTTTTGATGATGGACCCAGATCAACCGATTCAGGATTGCCTGACAACCAGCCCTCAGTTGTTCGCCCCAAGGCCCCATGCTAATATGGCGCGAACGCACAACGGGGGAGTGAATCATGGCAGTCAGAACCGGCGCTCAGTTTCTGGAGGGCCTGCGCGACGGGCGCGAGATATGGCTGGAAGGGGAGCGCGTCGAGGACGTGACGACCCACCCCAAGCTGGAGCGCATGGCCCACACCCTCGCCTCCGTGTACGACCTCCAGCACGATCCCGAACTCCACGACCAGATGACCTTCACGTCTCCTTCCAGCGGAGAGCCGGTTGCGTTGTCCTACCTCATCCCAGAGAATCAGGAAGACCTGATGCGCCGGCGCAAGGCTCTGGAGATCATCGCCCAGACCTCCTACGGGATGCTGGGGCGCACTCCCGACTATGTGAACATCCAGGTCACGGCGGCACGCCAGATGGCGGAGGTTTACGGCGAGAACGACAGCCGATTCTCCGACAACCTCATCGCCTACCACGAGTACATCCGCGAGAACGACGTCTGCCTGACCCACACCTTCGGGCACCCCCAGGTCAATCGGGCGGTTGACGTGACAGAGCTTTCGGACCCCTACATCGCTCTGGGGATTGTGGACACTACATCCGAGGGACTCATCGTCAGCGGGTCCAAGCTTCTGGCGACCCTGGCGCCCTTCTCTGACGAAATATTCGCGCCAATTTACCGACCGCTCCCGCCCAACGACCCGAACTCTGAAAAATACTCCTTCGGATTCGCCCTGCCGGTGGCCACGCCGGGGTTGAAATTCATCTGCCGCGAGTCCTACGATCTGGGCCGCTCGCTTTACGACTACCCTCTATCAGGCCAGTTCGACGAGATGGACGCTCTGGCGGTGTTCGACAACGTGCTGATCCCCTGGGATCGTGTCTTTGCTCACGGCGACGTGGAGCTTGGAAATCGCAACCTGGGGCGGGTCACCATTCTGCGTCAGTACATGCAGCAAGTGTCGGTCAAGAACATCGCCAAGATGGAGTTCATCCTGGGCATAACTCACGGGATCGCCGAGGCCATCGGCATCACGCAGTACGGCCACGTTCAGGAGAAGATTTCTGAGATAATCGACACGCTGGAGACGGTCCGAGCCTACATGCGAGCGGCAGAGGCGGACGCCGGACCCGTGGAGGGAGGTATCGGAATATGGCCCGCAATGGAGCCGTGGACGGCCATGCGCCACTGGTGGCCCGACGCCTACACTCGGGTTATATGGATTATCGGCCAACTGGCCGCCGGCGGTCTGATGCTCACACCCACCGAGCAGGACGTCGAAGGCCCCATGTCTGACGCCATCGCCAAGTTCTACCAGGGCGCGGCCATCAGCGGACCAGAGCGCGTTCGACTTTTCAGGCTAGCGTGGGATTTGATAGGCACCCAGTTCGGCTCCCGACAGGAATTATACGAGCGCTTTTTCAACGGCGACCCGACCGTGCTTCGCATGCGTCTCTTCGCAACATACGACTACACAAGGGCCGATCAGGCAGTAAAGTCATTTTTCGAGAATCTGTAATTACTATTTAGGAGAACGAAATGGATCTGGATTTGCAGGGCAAAGTAGCTATCGTAACCGGGGGCAGCAAGGGCATCGGCAGGGCCATCGCTCTGGAACTGGCAAGGGAAGGCGTCGATATCGCCATCGCCGCGCGCACTCAGGAGCAGGTCGAGCAGACCGCAAAGGAACTCGCCGAGGAGACCGGCCGGAAGGTCATCGGCATCCGCGCGGACATCACCAGTTGGGATGACGTGCAGAACATGGTTGATACCACCGTGTCCACCTTCGGCAAAGTGGACATTCTGATCAACAACGCCGCGATGGTCGGCGGGCAGGTGCGCGGCAATCTGGACGAGGCCACCGAAAAGGACATGATGGAAGACCTGGACACCAAAGTCGTCGGATACTTCCGCTGCATGAAGGCCGTCGTCCCCCACATGCGAAAACAGAAGTTTGGCCGCATCATCAGCATCGGCGGGGTGTCGGCTCGTCAGTCAACCATATACGGCATGCGCAACACGGCGGTCGTCCACATGACCAAGACCTTCTCAGACCAGCTTGGAGCAGACGGAATCACCATGAACGTGGTGCATCCGGGCCTGACCAAATCGGAAGTCATCGAGAACATGCTGGAGTCCCGCGCCGAAAGCCAGGGCATCACCCCCGACGAGGCCGAGAAGAACGCGACCCAGAACGTCGCCATCAAGCGGGCCATCGAACCCCAGGAACTGGCCTGGCTGGTCACATATCTGTCATCACCCAGGGCCGAGTGCGTCACTGGCGAGGTCATTGCGGCAGGCGGCGGCGCGATGGGCGGCGTGCATCAGTAGTTCGTGTTCGAAATGGGGTGCAGAAAATTGACAGCTTTAGAGAGTAGTTGTAGTGTCTGTGACATTGCAATTATTGAGTCTCTAACCGAGCCATAGTTCCACCTTGGAAATATCCACCAATTTCTCCTGAGTTGACACGAGTTTCAAGATTTCCAACCCTAACCTGGAGATGGTTAAGAGCCGCTCCTTATGTCATGAGAGAAGGTCAGACTTGCGGAGTTCAGCATCCGTGGCGCGGTGGAAGAGTGGGGTATGGCATGGAATCTGAATGCGCCAACTGACGACCTCCAAACTAATACTCAAACGCATCACCGACGACTGGAAACTGCTCCTGAGCATATTCGTTGGCATGATCGTCGCCTCCAGCCTGCTGGCCGGAGCGCCGGTGTATATCCGAACGCTGGAGCGGCAGAGCATCGACACCGCCATCGAACGGGCGGACCAACCCTTCCTCAATTTGTTCGTATTCGGGTCGAGACTCCCACTGAGCCGGGACAGCCTGAACTCGACCGGAGCCGCTGTTGATAGTTCCCTCGAAGGCAAACTCTCGGATATATCCAGAGGTCATGATCGGTACCTGAAAACCTCGACATTCCTGGTAGGGACCCCACGAAATCCGCTCTCTCCAGAGCCAGGCGCCCTGGTCTCGCGAGGGTATTTCCGGCAGATTTCGCGCCTGAATGACCATGTCACCTGGCCCAGCGGTCGCATGGCGTCCGATGATGTCACGCTTGGCCCCAACGGGCCACGCATGGAGGGGGTCATAAGCACATTTACGGCCAGCGCTTTTGACATCGGGCCTGGCGACCAGTTGGTCTTCACTTCCTCCATGCCTGATCCGACCCGCATCACGGTGGATATCGTAGGCATCCTGGACCCTATCGACAAAACCGAAGAGTTCTGGCAGCAAAGCCCGAATTCCTTCCTCGCCCCTTTACCTCTGAATGAACCTCCCGACCCCGGCGTTCGCATTGACCGCGAAGACCCGCCGGTGGCCGTGTTCACCTCTTACGAGGGGATGATTGCGGGAGTGGGCGCGGCTTATCCTGGCATATTGATCAACTCCGATTGGTATGTTCTCGTTGACAAACAGGGGCTCAAGGGCTGGTCTGAACAGAAGGTCCGAGATCGGCTGGACGGGTTCGAGAGCGACGTAGCAAACTCAATGCAGGGCACGGCGGTCCTGACAGGCATAGACAAACTGCTCGACGATTTGGAAAGGCGCAGCTTCTTCTCTGGCGTTCCGCTGCTCTTGCTTTTGGTGGTGATGGTCATCACAGTGCTGTACTACGTTTCGATGTTGATCTCCTACCTGACGCTCAGTCGAGAGTACGATGTCGCGCTGCTCAGAAGTCGTGGCGTCACCACCTGGCATCTGGTCCGTCTTTACGCTTTTGAAGGGTTGGTTCTGGCATTTACAGCGTCTGTTATTGCGCCGTTCCTGGCCATGAGCGCAGTGGCGGCGGCAGGCAAGCTGGGATACTTTGGCGAGATCACCGGGGGGGCCACGCTGCCTGTGGCCTTTCACTGGATGCCCTTTGCAGTGGCCGCCGCAACCGGCGTTCTGAGTCTGGCAATGTACGTTGTGCCCGCCGTGATAGGCGCGCGGACCGGGCTTGCTGCGCACAATTTGCGATCATCCCGTCCGCCATCAGTCCCGTTCTTCCAGAAATTCTACCTGGACATAGGACTGCTGGTAGTCGGCGGTCTGGTTTTCTGGGAACTGCACTCCAGAGGCCAGGTGGTATCTGGCGGTCTATTCTCCGATGTTCAGGTGAACGAGGCCCTGCTCTTTGCGCCTGTGCTGGCGCTGACGGTGGTTGCGCTTTTGTTCACGCGGTTCTTCCCGATGTTCGTGAGGTTCTTCAGCGGCGACTCCCTGGCGCTCGTCCACCTGCTGGCGGCGGCCTCCCTCGCGACGCTGGGACTTGACATAGCGAGTCAAGAAGCCAGCGTCGGCGGTAGCCTGGACTGGATATGGGAAGTGTCGCTAATTGGCGCCATAGGGGTCGCCTACTACTGGACCCGCCGCAGGATGCGCGCCCTGAGTCGGACGGTAGGGATGCTGGCGCAGGTCGGCCTGATCGCGTTGTTGTTATACATCGACGCCCCGGCCAGTGACGAATTCCGGTATGTGCCAACCATTGTTGTTGCCCTGCTGGTTCCGTTGCAGGTCACATTCATTGTCCTTCGCAGGTTGAATCGGACCTTTCCGGTCTGGGCTTCAATGGCTATCTGGCACATGGCCCGAAATCCCTTGCAGTATAGCTGGCTCGTGCTGCTGCTGGTGATGGTCACAGGACTGGGAGTGCTGGCCACCACGGTTGGAGGAACACTGGACCGCAGTCACGAGGAGCGCATCTTCTTCGAGGTCGGCTCGGACCTGCGCGTGACTGGCACCCGGTCTTCTCCTGTCGCCTTCAACGAGCGACTCACAGGTTTCTTCTCGGAGATTCCAGGCGTGACTTCCGTTTCCCGGGCATATCGTGGAGATGGAAACGTTGGGAGCGCCTATGCCGGCAACGATTTCAGTCTGCTGGCGGTCGAAGCCGCAAAGTTTCCCTACATCTCCTGGTACCGCGATGACTTCTCAAGTAGGCCCCTCACCGGCATCATGCGGTCCCTCCAGTCAGGCGTCAGCCCCAAGTCCATCAACATCCCTGAAGGGGCGCAAATACTGAAGGTGTGGGTGGACGCCGAGGAATTTTACCCCAACATGTTCATTCGGATCGTCGTTCAGGACAATAAGGGAAGTCAGAAAACAACTCCGCTGGGTCGCATGCAGGCGCCAGGGTGGACCCTCATGGACGCGGACATTCCCAATGGCCTGGAGTGGCCCGTGAGTCTGGTGTCAGTGCAGATTTTCGAGCCGGTCTTCGGCCCCTTCGGCCAAGCGGGAACCTTGCGCCTGGATGACATACATGTTGAATTCGACGATGGCCGCGAGCCGCAGATTCTCGACGACTTTGAAGGCGCCAACGAATGGGTCCCTCTCGCCACTTCCATGATCTCTAAAGACTCCGTCGGAGTCACCAAACAGGCCCCGCACGACGGGCGACAGGCGGGCATTTTCACATTTGGCGTGGACACCGATCAGGGAGTTCGGGGGTTCTACCGTAGTCCCAGCGGCGGGCCAGTTCCTGCGGTTGCCAGCGATTCTTTTCTCAAAACCAACGGCGTGGAAACCGGAGACGCTATTATCGTAAACATATCTGGACGGATTTTGCCTGTCCGGATCATGGACACCGTGAATTACTTCCCCACAATGGATCCCACACCCAATGGGTTTTTGCTGGTTGACCTGGACAACGCGCTCAGGTACCTGAATTCCATCACCGCTATTACGAAGGTCTGGCCCAACGAGTTGTTCATTTCGGAGAATCCGGGTTCTGAGGAAGAGGTCCGCCGACAGGCGATGCGTCTGGCCCCGGCCCGCCAAATGGTCCAGGACCGAGCGTCCCTGGTGGAAAGTGTTCGTCTCGATCCGTTGATTACGGCGGGCTGGAAGGCGATGGCGCTGTTGGCTGTGGGGGTTATCCTGTTTGTTGCATCGTTGGGTTACGTGACTTACCTGCTCTCATTTTCTGACCAGAACCGCAACGAGATGGGGTTCCTACAGGTCCTGGGTCTATCCAAGCGGCAGATGGGATGGCTGTTGAGCGCAGAGCATCTGGCAATAGCAGCGCTGGGGTTAATAATCGGAACGGCAGCGGGATTCGCCATGAGCAACATGATGGTGTCCGCCCTGGCAGTCACCGAGAATGGCGAGCCCGTAACGCCGCCATTGATATTGACCACCAATTGGGGCATCATGGGGCCAATTTACATTGCGCTGGCCGTGATATTCACAGGGGCGCTGATCTGGCTGACCCGCGCGACCTCCAACATTGAACTGCACGAGCTTTCCAGAGTCGATGGAGAATGAGCAGAAAGTCGCAAGCTTGCCTGCCATTCTGAGACCTCAGTTGAAGAATTCGATCGTGAGCAAGACAACGCCTGACACCAGATGCTTCACTCCGTTCAGCATGGCGTGGCAGATTTTCATCAGTCAGCATTTTGATACCCGCAACATGAAAGATTCATAGACACACCCGCACAGGAGGCACGGCATGAAGATCACTTCGGTAAAAGCAGTCCCAGCATCGGCCCCAACACGCACGGGCGCTCGGAACTACATGTTCGTCAAGATCGAGACCGACGAGGGCATTACCGGCTGGGGTGAGGCGACCTCCGGGCCCCTGAGCGTCGGCGCAATGGTCGATGAGTTCGGGGAACAGCTTATCGGCAAAGACCCTGGTCGAATCGAGCAGCACTGGCAGACGCTGTACCACCACTTCCACGTCCGGGGCGGCGTGATCCAGATGTCGGCCATCAGCGGCATCGAAATCTCGCTGTGGGACATCAAGGGCCAGGCGCTGGGCGTCCCGATATACGAACTTCTCGGAGGCCAGATGCGCGAGCGTATCTGGTGCTACGGGCGGTGGGACGGCCCGACGCCGGAGGCCGCCGTGGAGACCGCGATGCACTTCGTCGATCAGGGAATCCACGCGCTCAAGGGCGACCCCTTCGAGCATCGAGGCCTGTTCATTCCCATCGAGGCCGAAAGGCTGGCAATCGCCAAGCTGGAAGCCGTGCGCGAGGCGGTGGGTGATGACGTAGAACTGCTGGTCGAGGTGCATGGTCGGCTGGCCCCGTCGGAGGCTATACGCATCGGCAACGAGATGGAGCAGTACCGCCCCTTCATGTACGAGGAGCCAGTCCCTCCTCAGAACCTGGACGCCTTGCAGCGGGTCGCAGAGTCGGTCAGCATACCCATCGCCACAGGTGAACGACTCCTGACCAAGTGGGGCTACACAGACCTGCTCCAGCGGCAGATCGTCGCTCTGATTCAGCCGGACATCGTCCAGGCCGGCGGCATACTGGAACTGAAGAAAATCGCAGCGATGGCCGAGGCTCACTACGTCGGGTTCCAGCCCCACAACCCCTACGGGCCGCTCTGCACCATTGCGTCGCTGCACCTGGACGCCTGCACTCCCAACTTCATGATTCAGGAGGGCGGCATCCACCCCTGGTTCCAGGACGCCTGCACCGGTGACTTCCCAGTTCAGAAGGACGGCTATCTGCCCATACCGCCCGGCCCAGGGCTGGGCGTCGCGATGAACGAGGATTGGCTGAAGGCTAACCCCTGGCGAGATGATGCCGCAGTCTGGAGGGCGGGAGACGGCTCCATAGCATCCCGTCAGGACACGAACTGGTCGTAGCCAAGGCCAAACTCGAACAATGTCATACTGAGTCGAGGCGAAGCATCTGGTCGTCAGGAGGTCAACGTTGCTCTATACTCGACCAGACCCTTCGGCTGCTGCCTCAGGGTGGCGAGTTTCGGGAACTGACTCTGACACCTGAAAACCTGATACCTGGAAACCTTGGAGAATCCATGACAAAACTCAACGTCGCCTTCATCGGCGGTGGCCGCATCACCGACCTGCACGCCCTGGGGTACAAGAACAATCCCAAAGCCCGAATCTACGCCGTCTGCGACGCTCGTGAGGAGGTCGCCCAGTCCAGGGCCAGGGAGTGGGAGGCGGATGTCCACTACACCGACTACCATCAACTGCTGGCCGATCCCAAAGTGGACCTGGTCGAGATCATCACTCCCCATCACCTGCACGCGGCCATGTCCGTCGACGCGCTGGAGGCAGGCAAACATGTTTCCGTTCAGAAACCCATGTGCATGAACATCTCCGAGGCTGACCGGATGGTTACTGCCGCCGACAGGTCAGATCGTCTCTTCAGGGTCATGGAGAATTTCCGATTCTACGCTCCGTACATCCGAGCCAAGGAGATACTAGAGCGCGGAGAGATCGGCGAGATTCGGTCTCTGAGAATGAAGAATATCAGCGGCAACCGTGACTACGGCTGGGACGTGCCGGACAGCTCTTGGGAGTGGCGTTTCAATCCCGAATTAGGCGGAGGGACTCCCGCCGTCTTCGATCATGGGTACCACATGTTCTCCATCGCCATGTACCTCGCCGGCCCCGCCAAGAACGTCTATTCGTGGATCAACAGCGTCAATGCCCAGACTGGCGGGTCCAACGACAGCCAGGCCATGATAATGTGGCGGTTCCAGGACAGTCCCGGCATTGGGAGCTACGAGGTCGTTCGCGCTGAGGATATGGCCGTGCGGGCCAAGTACTACGCCAGCGACGAGTGGATCGAGATCACGGGCAGCGAGGGCGTCATCTGGGTGAACGGTTGCAGCAGTTCGTTCCTCGGAGTTCCGCCGGTCACGGTCTATAAGGGCGGGCGACTGACCCATCACACAGACATGGAGACCGACTGGGCGGACAGCTTCATCAACGGAACTCACGACCTTGTGGAAGCCGTGCAGAGTGGCCGCCCGTCCCAATTGACTGGCGACGAGGGTCGAGAGGTCCTGAGGTTCGCCCTCGCCGCCATCCGCTCGGCGGAGTTGGGCCAAGAGGTGGACATTGCTTCTGTCCAGGCGACGTAACGAACGAGCATCAGGGCGCTCGAATCTCGCCATCCTGAGTCGCAACGAAGCATCTGGTCGTCAGAGATATACAGGTGTTCTCCTTGCGACCAGATTCTTCGACTCCGGTCTCAGAATGGCATTTTTCGATATACCGAGGAGAACCGAGTGACCGCGCGTTGGTACGTCTATGTAGCCGCTTTTCTTCTGGGAGTAGCCCTGGTCGTCATCGGCACAGTCCGGGGTGACACGACGCTGGTCTTCGCGGGCGTCATCATAGGGGCCATCCTTTTCATTACGAGGAATAAAATTCAGTGACCTTCACGCCGAAATACGGCTTCGGAGAAAAGTAGAAGCAATGCCGGAAAGCGAAGCCGTTTCACAGGTACTCCAGGCAGAACGCGAGTGGCTGTTGGCACACTTGAACTGCGACGTTGCAGCACTGGATAAACTCATGGCAGATGAGTATGCGCAGATCAACAGCGACGGCAGGGTCGTGGGCAAAGCGGAGGTCATCGCCTCCTTTGAGTCAGGCGGTCGCCACTGGGACGAAGCGCACAGCGATGAGCTTGAGGTCCGAGTGTACGGTGAATCCGCAGTGGTGATTGGACGATGGCAGGCTCGTGGACTCAACACGGGCCAGGCGTTTGATTACTCCGCTCGTTACGTATCCGTGTGGATTTGGCGAGACGACAGGTGGCAAATGACCATCGATCAGTCCACAGACATCAGCTAGAAAGGCTCGAATATTGTCCATCCTGAGTCGAAGCGAAGGATGGCATTGGTGTGACTACTGCCCTAACGAAACTCCGATGTCAGGAAAGTAGTCAGCGCGGCCCGGAGTCGAGACCCGAGCCACATTTTTCCCGCCTCGGTCAGGATCAATGTTGATTCTGATCGAGAAGCCTACGCCTGACGGGTTCACTTCGGTAATCACGCCTTTGGCCGCGAATGCAGGCGAAATCGTTGCCGCCGCCAGCAGGCCAACAATCGCTCCAGCAAAAAGCAGTTTGCTCAGGTTCTTTCTCATAGTTCCCCCCACGTGATCTGCTGTACAAAAACCACCGATGTCTGAATCCTAAGCGCTACCGTGTTCGAGGTCAAGGAATTGAGTTCTGTTTTCTTGAACCCACTGAGGAAATGAGTTTGACTGCGTTCAGAGGTGTCCGTACAATCGCCGCGAGCGCTGATATTGACCCTCTGCAAAGTTCGGACATCACGGAGGTGATGACACCATGACCCTGACCGCATCCCCCACAACTCCCGATGAGGTTGCCCGCGCCAGAACGGAGCGGGCCAACGCCATCGCCGCTTCTGGCGCGATCGAGCAAGCCATAGAGTCGGGGACGCTCCCAAATCGCATCGACACGACGCTCTCTGAGGCGATAGTCCTGGGGCTTTTGCGTCAGGATGTTCGGACGTTCCTGTGCGTTCTGGGTCACGGCTCCACCGAGCTTGCCGAGGTTCTTCGCATCTACCACAACGCAGGGCTGGTGCGAGTGTGCAACCTTCGAAGCGAGATCGAGGCGTCCCACGCCGCCGCCGCTCTGCGGTGGGTGACGGGCGAGAAGGCAGCGGTGGTCACAAGCATCGGGCCGGGAGCGTTGCAGGCGCTTGCAGCGTCAATGGCTCCGGCGTCGGACGGTCTGGGCGTGTGGTACCTGTTCGGAGACGAGACCACCGAGGACGAAGGCCCCAACATGCAGCAGATTCCGGGGCACGAACAGCACGGATTCCTGCGAATGATCTCTGCTATGGGCCGGACATACACTTTGCACACTCCGATGGCCCTTCCGACCGCGCTCCGTCGAGGCCTGAACACCGTTGACCATCCCCACAGGGCCGGGCCTTTCTACCTCCTGATGCCCATGAACACCCAGGCCAGCCAAATCGACGATTTGAACATCGACGAACTGCCCACCGGCGCTCCTCCGCCTCTGGGCGCGGCGGCGGATCACGGAAGCTACGCCGAAGCCGCAGAAGCGATCGAAAACGCCGGCCGGATCGTGGTGAAAATCGGCGGCGGAGCAAGATCATCCGGGCCTGAACTCGAAGAGTTTTTGGAGCTGGCCGACGCCGCGGCGGTCACAAGCCCTCTGGTATCTGGCGTATTGCCTTACAACCATCCCCGCAACATGACGGTCGGTGGCTCCAAGGGGAGCATCAGCGGCAACTACGCTATGGAAAACGCCGACCTGCTGATGGCCGTGGGGTCGAGGTTCGTGTGCCAGGCCGACTGCTCGCGCACCGGCTATCCCCAGGCACAGCACGTTATCAACATCAACACCGATTCCGAGACAGCCACCCACTACGGCAAGACAACCGCGCTGGTGGGTGACGCAGGTCCAACCCTCCGACTGCTTATCGACACTATGAAACAGCGAGGCGCGAGGCTCCAAGAGTCGCCCTCCGACTGGATGACTCGATGCGCAGCGCAGCGCAGGGCGTGGGATGATTTCAAGGCTCTGCGCTACAACACCCCCGCTCTGTACGACGAAGTATGGAAGGACAAAGTCCTGACCCAGCCAGGGGCCATCAAGGCCGCCGCCGATTGGTCCAGAGAGAACGACGCCGTGAACTTCTTCGACGCAGGCGACGTCCAGGCCAACGGTTTCCAGATTGTGGAGGATGACCGCCTGGGCCGCACCTTCACCGAGACCGGAGCGTCCTACATGGGTTGGGCCGTGTCCTCCCTGCTGGCGACGGGCGTCACGTCCGAACCGTTCTACGGTCTGGCCTTCACAGGCGACGGCTCCTTCACCATGAGCCCTCAGATACTCATCGACGGAGTGCAGCACGGCGTCCGAGGCTGTATCCTCCTCCTGAACAATCGGGGAATGAGGGCCATCGCGGGCCTTCAGTACGACCAGTACGGCAACGAGTTCGCCACCACGGATTCCGTGGCTGTTGATTACCTGGCGTGGGCCAACGCGGTCGCAGGAGTCCAGGCCATCGACGGCGGACGCTCCACTGATTCCCTGAAGGCGGCTCTGGATAAAGCCAGAGCATATGACGGACTCTCCCTCGTCCACGTTCCGGTTTACTCAGGCGCTGACGAGTTGGGAGGAATGGGTGTCTTCGGTCGCTGGAACGTCGGAAACTGGGGCGATGCGACCCAGGCAATGCGTCACGACATCGGACTCTAGGAAGGGGCGAAATGCCAGACAAAGTTACGGTCGGGATGGTGGGACTGGGACTGATATCCACACCTCACTTCAAGGGATACAATAGCCATCCAAAGTCAGAGGTCGCCGCCGTATGTGACATGGATGAGGACAGGGCAAGAAACTTCGCCGAGACTCACGGGATTCCCCGGTACTTCACCTCCTACGAGGAGATGATCGACACCGCCGACATCAACGCCGTGGACATCGCCGTGCCTACGTTCATGCACGCTCCCATAGCTATCAGGGCCGCGCAGGCGGGCAAGCACGTCTATTGCGAGAAGCCCTTCTGCCGATTTCTGGGAGAGGGGATGGAGGCAGTTGAAGCCGCGCAGCGCTCAGAAACGCTCCTGACCGTGGGTGAGACCTACGTCTTCAACACCTCCCATGTCAAGGCGCGGCAGTTGATCGACGATGGCGAGATCGGCCAGCCCCTTCAGATTCGACACCGTCACGGCGCGTGGAACGCCAGAGAGGACCCGGCCATCCCCACCGGCGCCCCGGACCGCAGTTGGCGGGTGGACCCCGAACGCTCCGGCGGTGGAGACTACCCCTGGATTTTCGACCACGCGGTGCACTTCTTCGCCGCCACCGAGTATTTTGCGAAAGACCAGCCCATCTCAGAAGTCTATGCTATCGAGGCCACCAGAGGCCAGGGCCAGATTCAGGCAGGCGCCCCCCATGACCCCTACGCCACGGCAGAGACCGACATACCCATCGTCACCTGGAAATTTGAAGACTCGTCGGTCCAGGGCTTGTGGATGCGTGCCGAGCCTCTGAACGGCAAGTATGACTTCATGCACGGTTTCAGCACCACGATTGTCGGAGAGAGGGGCCTCATCGAGGTGTTGGGCGAGGGCGGCCACAACCTGCACTGGAACGGTCAGCAACAGCACCTGGTACTGCATCGTCAGGGCAAGGAGACGACGACGTTCCGATTCGACGAGGGCGGGGACGACATCTGGCAGTCGGACGTCTCCTATTACAGCCAGGGGCACATCAACCAGAAGAAGCACTTTATTGACAGCATCATCGGAGGAACCCAGCTGCGCTACACCGGCGAGGACGGTCTGCGGGCGGTGCGCAACACGCTGG
>JASLRP010000187.1 GCA_030743915.1 SAR202 cluster bacterium
GACGGTATTCGTCGTGATGAAAAGTTTTTCCGCGATGTCACGGTTGGTCTGGCCTGCTGCGATAAGGCTCAGTACCTCAGCTTCTCTCGGGCTCAGGTCGGCTGGAATATGACCTGGAATTTGAATGTCGGATTCACCCGATATTTCCACAGGGCTCATACCGCGGGACTCATTGCTCAAAAAGGCGCGGATCTTCTTTACCGCCACTGGCCAGGCAGGCTCTGTTTGCAACAGCAAATGGTTACTGCCATCCAGACCAACGAACCTGGCGCCGGGAATTAGCGAGGCGAGTTGCCTCCCCTGGTCATACGGCACCTGTCTATCGCCGTTGGCATGCAGCACCAACGTCGGGACATCAATGCGGCCCAGTATGTTCAAAACGTCGATATTGGCAAGCACGTTCAACACTGAGGCGGCGTTCTGAGCGGACGTTGACACTCGTTGAAGGTCATTAAACCAACTCATCTGCTCTCTGGTGGCATCAGGCATGAATCTGGACGTGAATAATTGGCGATACGCTGGATCGTCGCGGCCCCAACCGGCCCTGGTCAAAGTCACCAGAGCTTCGATTTCCTCTTTCGAGGTATCGCCACGCTTGCCCATGCCTCTTGGATAGGCGCCGCACATCACGATTCTGTTCACCCGGTTCGGATTTTGAACTGTGTAGGCCGCGGCAATAGCGCCGCCCTGGGATATTCCTAACAATGAAAATTTATCGAGACCCACTGCATCGATCACAGCGCTCAGATCACCGACCCACGTGTCGAACGACTGTTCATTGACAGCGCGGTCAGAGAGTCCAGACCCGCGCTGGTCGAACCTTATCAACGTATGGGTTTTTGCCAACTCCTCCCACCAGTGTCGCCAGACCGGACTGTTCCACTCGAACTCAAGGTGCGTCAACCAATTCGGCGCCTTGACCAGCGGTGGGCCGCTTCCGACGACCGCGTATGCTATGGCCGCGCCATCGGGGGCCGCGCAAACCCGAATTTGCTGATCCATCACTAGCTCCGGTTCAGCCAGGCAAACGCTGTCATCACGGTTGGCTGACGCACTAGTACCATCTTTCCTTATCCACGATGTTGTTCAATTGCTCGTCATTCAAAAATCTGCGAGAGTTGTCTAGGAGGATTTGGAATCGTCGTTCCGGCAAATTCTCGGCATCCTTGATTGCAATGTGAGGCGTCATGAGGACGTTCGGCAGGCCCCAGAGCTTGTGATCGGATGGCAACGGCTCCTCCTCAAACACGTCCAATCCGGCCCCGGCGATGACGCCGTTTTCGATGGCGTCGGCCAGGTCGTCAATCTTGCAAACCCTGCCTCTGCCTATATTGATGAAATAAGCAGTGTCCTTCATCAACCCGAAAGTCCGAGCGTTGAACATCCCTTCGGTTTCAGGAGTGTGGGGCACGGTCGTAATGACGAAATCGGCCCTGGGCAACACTTCGTCCAGATTATCGGGAGTGTGGAGTTCGACGTTTGGAATGTCGAACTCCGGGCGTGGATCGATGCCGATTACCTCCATGCCCAGTTCGTTGAGAATGCGCGCTGTCTCGTGGCCAATACCGCCGACTCCATTTATCAACGCAGTGGATACCGTCAAGTCAATGTAGGCAGACTTGCGGGCGTTTGGTTCCCACGCTCGACGCCGTTGGGCGTCCACATACCAGGGCAGGCCCCGCGAGAGCGCCATCACAAACATCACGATATGATGACTTATATGGTCGAAATAGATGCCCCGAGGGTTGGTCATGGTCAACGAGTGCTGCACAAGTTCCGGGTAGTAGTACCCGTGGAACGGCCCGGCATCGGGATTGTGGAGCCACGTCAGTTTTTCGGCAACGGCCAGAGCCGCCGGGGGAATCCAACCGCAGGCTGCGTCGGCGTCTCTGATGGCCTCAATGGCCTGCTCGTCCGTCTCTGGGGAGACCACATCATACTCGGGCAGAGTGTCGGCCAATCGGGCCGCGTACATCTCTTTGAGTCCGTCCTGAGGAGGCATGAAAACAATCTTGGGCATGTCGCCCTCCTGAAATCTGGTGGAATATGTCAGAAGACATTGTATTCCAAGTTGCTGGACGCATCCAACTCTGCCACGTCCAGGAACTAAGTTGCGCGATGAATAGCCGAAAATTCACAGACGGTTCAAATTCGGTGTCCGAAAATTGACTGATTGAGCAGTGGTTGCTATCGTCTGACAAATCGAAGAAGTTTCTGGATCGAGGAGATTAATGAATCCGGCAGGCGCTATCGCGGACCGCGCTGGGGAAATGAACCGGCGACCACTCTTGATCGTCGTCTCCGGTCCTCCCGCAGCCGGCAAAACCACCATCGCGATTGACATCGGAACCCGATTGGGCATTCCTGTGTTTAGCAAAGACCTGATCAAGGAGTCACTGCACGACTCCCTTGGTTGGTCCGATTTGGAGCAATCACGAAAATTCGGGTTGGCCAGCATCAGGTTGTTATACAAAATGTTGGACACGCAACTCGCATCCGGTCATAGTGTCATTGCCGAGATGAACTTCTATACTCAGTACGACCCGCCACGCCTTTTGGAGATGGCGACCCGCCTATCGAGCCGCCTGATTCAAGTTCACTGTTATGCGGAATCCGACATTTTGTTAACCCGATACAAAGAACGCGCCAATACTGGCGACCGTCATCCCGCCCATGTCGATTCAGAAAACGTTGAAGATCTCTTCGAAAAACTGGCTGACGGTGCTTGGGCCCCGCTTGACCTGAATGCTCCGCTGATACAAATTGATACGTCGGATTTTGCAGCTGTCCAGGTTCCAGACCTTGTGATGAGACTTGATGAATTGATCAATCTGTGAATATCATCCTGTGCTGTAGTCAATTCTTTGACGACAGTGAAAGTCCGCCGCATTACAATGCTCGCCATTAGCATGACCGTTCATATTGAAGAATTGCCCTCGCGCCTCAACAGCATCCGCTTCCTCTCGATACCCCACTTGTACCCGCCCAGTTCTCCATCCTGTCGAACTACCCGATGACATGGCACTGCCACGGCAACTCGGTTGGACGCGCAAGCCTGGGCCACTGCCCGGGCTGACGTCGGACTCCCGATCTTGCTCGCGAGTTCACCATAGCTGACAGTTGTCCCCGACGGAAGACGTTTCAGCGCGTCCCACACCCTGCGCTGAAAAGCGGTGCCCTGGATGTCCAGGGGAAGGTCCAGGCCCAATTCAGGTGTTTCGATATATTCGACCACCTCATCGAGCCAGTCATTGAAATCGCGGTCGTCGGACACAACATTGGCGTTGGAGAACCGCTCCACGAACTGGCGTTTCATGATCTCTGGATCGTCGCCGAACTCGATAGCGCAGATTCCAGACTCCGTTGCCCCGACCAGCACATTGCCAAGGAAGCACTGACCGATCGCAATTCTGATAACGAGACCTTTCCCGCCGTTGCGGTATGCGGTCGGAGTCATCCCCAGGTGGCTTGACGCAGATTCGTAAGCGCGAGCGCTTGAAGCGAAACCGGACTCGTAAATCACGTCGGTCACTGAGGTCTCGGAAGACAGTCCCGTTCTGAGTTTGTGGCTCCGGTGTGTGGTGGCGTACTGCTTCGGAGTCACGCCAACTGTCGCCTTGAACAACCGATGAAAATGCCAGGGACTGAGGTTCGCTTGAGATGCCAAAACGCTCAGAGAAGGAGGTGTGTCCGAGTCCTCAATCGCTCTGCACGCTTTTGAGATCATTTCTGTTTGCTCGAATTGAGGAGACTCTGACTCCGGTTGGCATCGCTTGCACGGTCGGTACCCAGCTTGCTCTGCGGACTCACGGTTGTCATAAAACTCAACGTTTTCGCGTTTGGGAAGCCGAGAGGGGCATGCAGGACGACAGTAGATCCCGGTCGTTTTGACGCCTGTGTAAAAGTAACCCTCAGCAGAACGGTCACGTTGGACCAGCGCTTCCCATCGGCTTGAGTCAGTTTCATACGCGGTGATTATCGTCATGTGTCTATCCTGATGGGCTTTTGGATGTTTGAATTGCCGTTGTGTCTGACCATTTTACCGCCAGATCAAGCGGACAGCTTGCCGAATCTTGCTGTCTAATTTCCGAGCAACTCAAACATGGGTTCGCGATACGCTCAAGTCGAGTGCTATTATTATAGGTAACCTTTTACGCATATCGAATATTCTGGCTTCTCTGTGCGACACTCAACGAACCCAACTCACAATATGAAAGGGTTGCTCGCGTCTGCACGAGACCGCTGAGACACCGACACCCAAATCAGGAAAGCGGCAGATTTGATAAACGAACAGTCAAATGACGGAATACGAAACATTGCCATAATCGCCCACGTAGATCATGGCAAGACCACTCTGGTGGACGCCCTGTTGAAGCAGGGGCAGGTGTTCCGCGCTCATCAGGAAGTTGGAGCGCTAATCATGGACTCCAACCCTCTGGAAAAAGAGCGTGGCATCACGATTCTTGCCAAGAACACTGCCGTCAGCTACAACGGCACGAAGATTAATATCATCGACACGCCGGGCCACGCCGACTTCAGTGGTGAGGTCGAACGGATCATGAACATGGCCGATGGGTGTCTCCTGCTTGTGGACGCTGTTGACGGCCCGATGCCTCAGACTCGTTTCGTCCTAAAACAAGCGCTCGAACACGATCTCGCGCCCCTGGTTGTCATCAACAAGATCGACCGACCCGAGGCCAGAGTTCTTGAAGTCATCGAGCTTGTCCAGGACCTTTTCCTGGAGTTGGCAACGAAAGCAGAACAGTTGGACTTCCCTATTCTGTACTCCTCGGCCCGCGACGGTTACGCGGTTTCTGACATGGATGCGCCGAGAGAGGACATGCAACCGTTGTTCGAAGCGATGATCGACAGCGTGCCTGCCCCTATCGCAGACGCCGACGCTCCGTTCCAAATGTTGGTCGCCGCTCTGGACTACGATAACTATCTGGGACAGATCGCTATCGGCAGGGTATTCCGTGGCGCTGCGCGTTGGCGAAATCCAGTAGCCCTTCTACGCAACGGCAATCAGCCCGTCGCCCACAGCCTGGAGAAGATTTTCGTCTTTCGCGGCCTCGAACGCCTGGAGGTAACTGAAGCCGATGCTGGCGACATCGTGGCTGTAACTGGCGTCGATGGCGTATCAATCGGAGACACTTTGACCGACCAGGAGCATCCTGAACCTCTCCCCTCGATAGTGATCGAAGAACCAACGGTCAAGATGACCTTCGGCGTCAACACTTCGCCGTTCATGGGCAGGGAGGCGACCTACTCAACGTCCAGGACCCTGCACGAGCGCTTGATGCGAGAGTTGCGGACCAATGTCAGCCTGCGCGTCGAGACTACGGACAGCCCTGATGAGTTTATGGTTTCAGGCCGAGGCGAACTTCATCTGAGTATCCTGATCGAAACCATGCGACGCGAGGGTCACGACTTCCAGGTGTCGAAGCCTGAGCCCGCGACCAAAACTATCGACGGCAAGATCCACGAGCCGTTCGAACAGCTGACCATAGACGTGCGAGAAGAGTTCATCGGCCCGCTAACAGAAGACCTCGCCGGGCGTCTGGCAGAACTCATCAACATGACCAACGATGGGGTCGGCAACGTGCGCCTGGAGTACAACATACCGACTCGCGGATTGATCGGATTCAGGTCTGGATTCCTCCGCGATACCAGGGGCACAGGCGTAACCAACAGCCTGTTCACCGAATTCCGACCCATGAGCGGCCACGTCAAGACAACCTCCAACGGGGTGCTTGTCGCTTCTGAACCGGGAAACGCAATCACCTACGGCCTGCTCAACGCCCAGGGCCGTGGCGAGACCTTCGTCGAACCGGGAACGGCTGTGTACGAAGGCATGATCGTGGGCGTCCATCCCAAAGATCAGGACCTGGTCATCAACGTGTGCAAAGAGAAGAAACTGACCAACATGCGGGCGGCGTCAGCCGACATCGTGAAACGACTGAGTCCCGCCATAAAGTTGAGCCTCGAAGACGCGCTGGATTTCATAGCCGACGACGAACT
>JASLRP010000188.1 GCA_030743915.1 SAR202 cluster bacterium
CATAGCCCACTCCAGCTCGCATCGACGCCCCGCCAATGCGCGGGTCCATCGCAACGCCTTCGCTCACGTCGTCAATGGATGCGCCTACGATGTCACAGAGAGACGCGATCTCGTTGATGAAGGATATCTTCGTCGCCAGAAACGCATTGCTGGCGTATTTGATAAGTTCAGCGCTCGTGATGTCGGTAACCAGATAAGGCGCATCAATGCCTGTGTGGATATCTTTGGCGACCTCGGCAGCTCTGGGATCATCGGCGCCCACCACGATTCGATCTGGATGAAACCAGTCGCGCATCGCGTTGCCTTCTCTCAAAAACTCTGGAATTGACGCATAACAGATACCTGTCGAGGCCAGTTCGTTCTCCAAGATGCCCACGCCGGTGCCGGGAGGCACGGTGCTTTTCATGACCACAACCGTGCCGGGTTTGGCCCGTTCCTTGAGCCATCGCAAGGCCGCGCGCACCTGGCTGAGGTCCGCTGCTCCGTTACCTGACGGAGGAGTGCCAATAGCGATAACAACCGCATCCCCCAAATCCTCTGACACATCGTCGATGTGCGAAAATCGGAGATTGCCATTTGCCAGCGATGACTGGATTAACTCCGGCAAATCAGGTTCGATAATATGGACTTGGCCTTGTTGATAATCTGTGACACGGGTCCGATCAACATCAAGCCCCAACACGTCGTGACCAGCCTTTGACAGACCGGCGGAGGCGGCAGAGCCAACATAACCCAGGCCCATTATTGTGATCTTCACGCGCTTTGGCTCTCAATCGCAGAATGTATCAATTTCCGGTTTTCCTTTCGGCATGGTTGTCAATGAAATCAGATGGACATCGGTGGGCAGGCTGACTCTCGGTCAGTGTTAATAAATAGATTAGAATAGCTTCGCCATCCAGCGTTTCCGCTGGCAAAAATGACCTATGCGACCCGCGTCCGGAGCGTTGGCTTCGACGATACGCGTTCGGTTTGTGTGTCTGGACTCCCGGGTTACACCTGTGCCGATGCTCTAGGACCGAATCCGTTGATCCAGCGGCCCCTACCACGAGTCCGGCGGCGGCGTGTCCGTGACCCATTGTCACTGTTCTCAGGCGCAGCGGTCAGGCTTAGCCACGGGACTTGGGCACGCACCTGGCGCCCCATGAAGTCGAGCAGCACGTTTACTCTGCGCTCAGGCGAACTTGGAGATTCCAGGACCGTCGCAAGACCTTCAATCTTGCCATGCGACACCTGGACCAACTGGCCTGACTCGAATTTCTCCCACATGCCTCCCTGGGAGTCCATCGCGTCCACCCGCCTTTTCAATTCGTGGATATCTTCGTCCGAGACCCAGGGCACTTCAGAACCGAATCTGACCCATCCCAGCACTCCTGGCATTCGCGACACCTCGGGTCTGTCCTGTTCCTGGACGTCGCAGTTCAAAAACAGGTATCCAGGGAACAGGGGGATTCGTTTTCGTTGGTTGCCTTCGATGGGCGTGTCAACCTGGGGAGAAAATGTCTCCAGGCCCTCGCGCCTTAGCGTGGAGGCAGCCAGGTTGTCGCTGTTAGGTTTGGTTCGGACAACGTACCAACGTCGAGTCATGGATTGCAATGCCTATTCATGAAATTTGGGGCGTGTCTGGCGATTCTGTTGCCCACAGTAGTTCAGTTGATTCACTCGGCGCCTTGGATTTCCAGCGATTCATGTTGATCCAGAAGGGACGATATTTTCCGTTCCGGCACTCCGGCGGCTATCAATATTTCCTTCCGCTCGACCACATCATTGGGGTAGGCGACCATGACCTTCACGTATCGGTCCTGTTCGGCGTTCTCGAGGGGATGAATTGGCATCCCCAGGAATTTCCCCGTCTTCGATTCATCCAGAAACTCAACTCTTTCGACTCCGGCTTCCTTCAACACCAGGTAGAACAACTCGCCAAGGTCGGTCGCTCCATAAATGGCGACCACGTGATGTGACTCAATCGAGTCAACATCCACGGTCTCGCGGACCAGCTCCCTGACTCGGCGATAGTGGTCCATGAATCGGTCAACATAGTTGGCGGTGAGTTGGACCTTTCTGCTGACGCCTGCCGGGGTCAGAAAATAGGCCCAACGCTTCCAGCTAAGCCGAGTCGCCCGGATGTAACCTCGCTTCACCATCGATTTGACCAGCACGTTCACAACGCCCAGTGCGATGCCCAC
>JASLRP010000189.1 GCA_030743915.1 SAR202 cluster bacterium
ACGGAGACCCTCAGTTGGTGGCTATTACCACCCGCGACCGCAAAACCGGCGAGACAAAGAAGGTCGAAACTCCGGCGATGTTTGTCTTCATCGGCGCTGTTCCATATACAGACTTCCTGGGGGATTTGGTCGAGCGCACGCCGGGAGGATTCATTCTCACCGGCGAGGAGCTGATGCAAGATGGCAAAAGGCCGAAAGGTTGGAAGCTCAAGAGGGACCCATACCTCTCAGAGACCAGTGTGCCCGGCGTGTTCGCCGTAGGCGACGTTCAGGAAGGCGCATCGAGACGTGTCGCGACGGCGGTAGGCTCCGGCAGCATGGCCGTCGGTTTCGTCCATCAGTATCTCAGGACCGTGTAACCCGAAAGGATAGGTTTTGTACGAATTCCTCAAAAACGTGGAGTTGTTCTCAGACCTGACTGACGAAGACCTGGCGCACCTGTCCCATGAACTGGAAGAGGTGCGCCTCGCGCCGGGAGAGGTGCTTTTCTCGGAAGGCGAACCGGGCGACAAAGCCTACATAATCGAGTCTGGGGAACTTGAGGTCATCAAAGAATCGTCCGGGCGCGACGTCCTGCTGGCTGTGCGTGAATCCGGAGAGGTGATCGGCGAGATGGCCCTGCTTCAGGACGTGCCTCGAACAGCAACGGTGCGCGCCCGTTCGGAGACCAACCTGTGCGCTCTCCACAAACGCGAGATCGATCACCTGCTGGAGACCAGCGTTACCGCCGCCCGCTCGATGTTCTACACGGTGCTGGGCAGGATTCAGAGCATGGAATCCATGCTGAGGCAGAGCGAGCGAATGGCCCAGCTAGGGACGCTGACCGCCGGCGTCGCCCACGAACTCAACAACCCTGCCGCCGCCGTCGCCAGAGGCACCAGCGAGCTTCAGGCCACAGTCCAAAAGCTCAGCGAATCTCAAACCAGCCTGGGGTGCCTTGGGTTCGACGATGTTCAACAACTAACGTTGGACACCCTCACCATCGACGCGCGTAATTTGGCGACCAAACCTCAAACCCTCGACGCTCTCGCCAGAAGCGACATGGAGTACGAAATTGAGGATTGGCTGGACGAACACGATGTCGATGACCCGTGGGAACTTGCTCCCACCCTGGTGAATCTCGGTTACGATACCGATAAACTGAACCGACTCTCCGGTCAGTTCAACAGTAGCAACCACCTTCCTGCCGTCATCGGATGGCTGAGCGTCAACTATGACATTCACAATCTGCTATCCGAGATCGGCCAGGGCGTGTCGCGCGTCTCCGATATCGTTAAGGCGCTGAAATCCTACTCCTACCTGGATCAGGCTCCCGTGCAGTCGGTGAACATCCACCAGGGCCTGGACGACACGCTTCTCATCCTCAGGAACAAGTTGAAACAGGGGGTCAACGTCATCCGGGAATACGACGACGACCTGCCGGAAATAGAGGGGTACGGAAGCGAACTGAATCAGGTCTGGACCAATCTCATCGACAACGCCATCGACGCCCTGGAAGGCAAAGGAGACATCACCCTGCGCACCCATCAAAAAGACGACATGGTGATGGTTGATGTCGAGGATAACGGGCCAGGAATTCCAAAAGAGATTCAACACAGGATATTCGACTCCTTCTTCACTACGAAGCCGCCAGGGAAAGGCACCGGCCTGGGACTGGACATCAGCTACAACATCGTGGTCCAGAAGCATCGAGGCGACCTGAATCTGGACTCGGAGCCGGGCCGAACGACTTTCCAGATTCTGCTTCCGATCAGCATCGAGTCTCAGTAGGTTTTCTGGCAATCAGATATCAGCAGTCAGGAAATGCCCCTCTGAGACCGAATTCGAAGAATCTCGCGTTGGCAAGCAACCGTTGTTCCACAACCGGCCATGTATTTCGCACCGTTCAGCGCGGCGTTGTGAAACTGCGCTTTTTTTGACTGAGCCATGACGGACCGC
>JASLRP010000190.1 GCA_030743915.1 SAR202 cluster bacterium
TCAGAGTGAGGATTGCTGACCAGGGAGGCGGCCCGATTGACGTCCGGTCGGCAACCGTGTCCCTATTAAGTTCGACCGTAGCCCAGGAAGTCCAATGGCCATCATCCATCGTGAGCGTGGCGCAGGATATCGAGCTCAATGCCACGCTGGTCGATGTGGATTTGACTGTGCAAGGCCAACCCAGCCACCGACTGAACTTGCAAATCGCAGACGCAAATTTCCACCGCAGCGTGACTATCGAGACTAGCAACGACCTGGAGAGATGGCGAGGGCTGGCGTCTGGCGAGGCCATTTTCTCCTACAAAACGCCAAAATTCGTCGGCTCAGACCTGACGGTCTCATACCCGGAGACGACGGCTCGGTACATACGAATATTGATATTTAACCAGGATGACCTGCCCTTGGACATCCAGGGAGTCGAAGCGTGGGGGCTACAACGGCGTCTGTTGTTCACAGCCGATCCCGAACTTGAATACAAGCTGGACTATGGGAATCCTGAAGCCGACCGCCCTTTTTACGACATAGATAGAATGTTCCATTTCATGGAGACCGAATCGGTCCTCAAAGCCTCGCTGGGTGAACACCGGTCAAGCGAACGGTTTCTCACGCCAGTGGTCGCGGAGCCGGTGGTCCCACTGAGTGAAAGGCTGCCCTGGCTGTTGCCGGTGGTTATCGGCGGCGCGGCGGCGATCATCGGTCTGTTTTTGTTTGGAGTAGCCCGCCGAGCGAAAACCTTGTTGCCTCCACCAACTCCGTAAGCGCGACGTCAGTGTCCCGTCTTGCGATGCAATGTCTCGCCAGCGCATGGGTGAATTGACTGGCCGATCTCTCGATGCTAGTGTTCGGTCAACAAAGACCTTCAAGTTTCAAAATGACCCAGGAGTCAACGAATGAGTTCTCTCACACTAACCGAAGCCCACGAAATTATCTCGACAGGACTGGCAAAGGCGGAGGCGACTGGCGTATTGATCGCAATTTCTGTTGTGGACCCGCGAGGCGACCTGATCGCAATGGCTCGAATGGATGGCGCCCCCTGGAGAACGCCAGCGATATCCCGGGGCAAGGCCATAGCCTCAGCATGCTTTGGCCGGTCCAGCGGGGAGATGACCGACGGCTCTCAGTCACCCGTAATGCGTGCTGTTATGGCGCAACTGGACGGCGACTTCATCCCCGGCCAGGGCGCCTTGCCCGTTTTTCGTGACGGTGTTCTTGTGGGAGCGGCAGGCGGCAGTGGCGCGGCCTCCCAAGAGGACGAGGACGCAGTCCGAGCGGGAATCGAAGCTGCAGGGCTTTCGGCGACAGCCTAGAGGTCGAATCTGCCCTCGCGATTGGAGCGAATCGTGACCAGTCTGATTCGCTGGCAGACAAATGTCCCATCTCGATCCGAAGCCTGCGACGGTGTCACTCCGGCTGAGCCACGCAAAACTCGTTTCCCTCTGGATCGGTCATGACGGTCCACGTGCCTGAAGGCTCGTGGAACTCTTCGATTCGCCTCGCGCCAAGCTCGATTATACGCTCGACCTCAGATTCCATCGTCGCTCCAGAAGGCTCAATGTCGAGGTGGAGCCGGTTCTTGACGCTCTTGCCCTCTGGGACTTTGATGAACGCGATGCCAGGGCTGCCACCGCCAAGGGGTTTGGACATTGCGCCGTCGTAGTCGTCCCACGGTGTCGTCTCGTATCCAAGAACTGCGCTCCAGAATTCGGACATTATGCGTGGGTCATTGCAATCAAAGGTCACATACTTCATAACCGAATTCAAAGTGTCACGTCTCCTCAGGAAGGTTGTAAAGTCGAGCGCCTGTATCGAGGGTAGAAAACGCCTGCCAGCGACCCCAGTCCAGTGAGCGCCGTGAGCATGAGCAATCCGGTTTGGGCCGATCCAGAAATCTGGGCAGCAATGCCCACAAACAACGGTCCAATCGCGAAGCCCAGACCAAAGAGAGTCACTGACAGTGCGGAGATCACAGCCACTTCGCGGGGCAGAATGCCCGGAAGCTCAAAGGGCAGCATTTCGATGGCGGGAACCGCCACCCACGCCAACCCAATGCCCGTCAGGCACGCGGCAAGCAAGGCTGGTTGGGATATCATTGTGGCCAACACTGCCAGCGCCGCGCTCATCACAACAGGCACGGCGAGCAGCGCCCTCCGGTTTGGCACGCGGCGGTTGATGAAACCTCCAAGCAGCGAACCCAGAATCAACGCGTAGTACATGAAACCCATCAACGGCGCGCTCTTGGATACGGAAACGCCGTAATCGTCCAGAAGTATGGTTGGCAGGAAGGTGACGATGGATGTCCAGGTCGCCGCCAAACTGAACATCGCAAAGCCCATATACCAGCCGTGAGGGTATCTGAGGATGGCGCCGAAAGGCGGTCTCTCGTTGATCTTTAAAACGTCGCCCAGGTCGGCAATCGGCGCCCTGGACTCTCTAGCCACAATCATCCACACAATCAGGTGGGTCAACATCAACCCTCCCTGGAGGTGGTAAGCGATGCGCCAGCTCCCCAGCGCACCTATGAGCAAGGGACTTACGCTCACCGCGAGGGCCATTATCAGACTATGGAGCGACAACCCGACGGCGTTGACGCTGGCATACTGTCCTGGAGCCGCCCACTGTTGGAATAAGAGCGGGCGTGATGGCGCACCAACAGCGTAGAACAAGACCAGAAGCAATCTGGACGCCAGCAGGGTTATGAAGTTTGTCGAAAAACCCTGCATGAACACGAAGGGGACCAACAACGCCAGCGATATTGCGACCATAGGGACCGGTCGAAACCGCGAGAACCACGCCCCGAAAGGCAGGATCGTCGCCGACCATGTGACCCACCAGACGCCCTGGAGAATACCCACCTCTAGTGCAGTTAGGTCAAGGTCTTCCCTGATGAATGGCAGGAATATTCCGAAGGCAAAAGGCGCCAGGACTATGCTACTGTACTGAGCGCGGTTGAGCACTAGAACGGCCCAACCGCGCACGGTCGTGCGTGTCAGCCTATGAGAGATCTCCGCTGAGGTTGTCATCAGGCGACGAAAGCTTTGCGAATCATGATGCCCGTGTAAGCTTATTGATTCTTCCACCGACCAGCCATTCGGCCACGTAGATGTTGCCGTCACCGTCGGAGGCGATGCCGTGGGGACTGTTGAATTTGCCCTCAATCAGGGTTTCGTGCGGGACGTTGGGCCATCCATCATTGAGCTTGAACGCCCCGGTGTTTTCGCCGATATACGCGACAGGATTGTCGTCAACATCCAGCAGTGTGACCCTTGAGCCTCGAAGCTCGGCGACGATCAGATACTCGCCCCATGCTGCAAACCCAGAGGGACTGTGGAGCCAGTCCTGGCCTGGCCCCGTCCCGAATGCCCGACTGAACTTGCCGTCCAAACCATAGACCTGAATCTGCCCGTTGCTGCGGTCGGCGATGTACAGTTCGGCGTCCGCTTTTCGGGTGTCTATCCATACCCCATGAGGCGTGGCAAAGTGGCCTCCTTCGCCCTCCGTTCCGTTGATGCTTCCCAAGTGATTGCCATTCTTGTCGTAGTGGTGGATGTGGCTGGAGCCATAGCCGTCGGTAACGATGACGTCGCCGTTGCCGCCGTCGCGTTCCTCATACACCGTGACATCCGTCGGCGAATATTTGCCTTCTCGATAGACCTCCAGGTCTGGTCGATCGATCCTCATGACAACCTGGCCATCCAGCGTAGTTTTGACCACCTGCCCCGAGAGATTGTCGGCGAGCCACAAGAACTCTTCGCCACCCTCCTCTACTAGGGTCATGCCGTGTGCGTTCTGGACCGTCGCCTCCCAGGAATCGGCGAGGTTGCCATCGCCATCGAAAATCAAGACCGTGGGGTCTGATTGATGGAATGAAATGACGTTTCCGGTATTGCTGACGACAATGCCGTGATGCGCCCAGCCCTCGCGGGCGCTTTGAGTGTCTGGAATCTTGGCCCATTTCTCGGACCAATCGTAAGTATGTTCCCCCGTCCCAATCTGCATTCATGTACCTCCTGAGAAAATAGACTTGGCTTGATTCAATACCGGCTATTATGCTTCGACACCGATGGATCCGCAAACAATTGGTGTCCAGACCTTCATCACCTCGCATTGGTGTAACTTAAGCCCGATCGGAATCGAACAGA
>JASLRP010000191.1 GCA_030743915.1 SAR202 cluster bacterium
GGCCAAAAGCTTGCGTAATTGCTCCTTTTCGTCCTGAGATAGCTTGACTATGTACTTCTTTTTCATCCCTACCTCCACTTATTGGACGTAGGTTAGCTAATTTTCACAATACCATCAATCTAGCTATGACAGAGCACTAGACGAAAGCTGTCAGGCCGACACGAAGACTGCCTCCTCAATTTCCTACTTGATTGAGACGCAATCGCCCCGTCCATACAGTTGGGTAATTGACCCCGCCTCCGCACCGCCGACATAATCCCCGGCATTCTGATGATGGGGGATGAAGATATGACTTCCAGCAACAGGGCAATTGTTGACGGGATGTTGGCGAAATTTGAAGATGTATGGGGAGTGCTGGACCAACTGTTCGGGAGTCTCGGCCCTGACGACTGCTTGAGACCACATGGACCCGACTGGACCATGGCAGACCCGCCTTACCATATCTCCTATTTCGACCGCGAGTTGGCAGCGATACCAATTGAGCGCGGCACAGATGTTCCTGAGAGCGAACAGACCGCTTGGCGAAATCTCAATGAGTTGAACGCCTGGAACGAAAAGATGTTCGCTCAGAGGCCCGACGGTCAGATCGCGCAGTGGAACATGGACGGGATGCGCGCCAGCAGGGACCGACTTCGCTCCCTCATGCAAACATGACTGACGCCAGTATGGACAATCCAATATTCACGCCTCTGGTAGGTTGCGACTGGATCGCCACTGGGATGATTCTGGGAGGCGGCATCTCTCTCTCGGGGAGTCACTCGATGGAGCTACGTATGCGTCTTGAGCGCGAAGAGCCGATCGAAAGCCCTATCTGCACCCATACCTCTTTGACCTCTTTAGGATTTTACAACGGCCTGTCGCTTTTATCCTTCGACCCGAAATCCGCCGCAGGCAAAGACCTGGTTACGGTGATGGAGTTCACCGACTAGAGCGGCGGAGCCTGGGCGGCGAACGTTGCCAACAGCATGCCGTCAGTGGACGAAGGCGCCGCCGAGAATCCAGACATCGTAATGACCCAAAACCCGGACACCTTTATGCAAATATTCCTGGGCATGACAGACTCGATGACCGCCATTCAGGAGGGCGACATCCAGGCGCAGGGCACGGAGAATATGATGACCTATGACGCAATATTCCCTCCTCTGGCCTCAGGCAAAGAAATCCTCATGATGGAGGGAGCGCCGCTGGATTGAGAAAATCAGGAGCGCCCCACTAATGAGATGACATCGAACATAGCACTTCCCGCCAAGGCCCTGGTCATGATTCCAGGGCCTTGGTGTTTGATCGGATCGCGCCATATCTCTTTCGGTTCCTTGACCCGAATTTGGAACGAAACCTATAATTCCGAAGTAGTCCCCAAGACACGCAACCAAAGAGGTGATAGATGAGCGAGGCCACAATCCCAGATCAGGTGGAAGACCTGCGAGCAAAGGCGCTTCAGGAATTGGAGTCCGTCCCCGACCTGGATGGACTGGAGGAGTGGCGAATCGCCTACATGGGTCGGCGCGGGCAGCTCACTCAACTGCTTCGCGGACTCGGTGGGTTGCCTCCAGAGGAGCGTCGAGAAGCAGGCGCAGCGGCCAATGCCGTCAGAGCCGCCCTGGAATCCGGCCTCGCCGAGCGCGAAGACCAGTTGAAACGCGCCGCAACGGAGACGTCCCTCTCAGCCGACGCCATCGACGTCACCATGCCAGGATGGCCTGTGCCCAAAGGCGGTCTCCACATCACAACCCGCATCGTGCGCGAGATATGCGACGCCTTCGCGTCCATGGGTTTCACCACCGTCGAGGGGCCAGAGGTGGAGATGGACACCTACAATTTCGAGAAGCTCAACATCCCCAAGGGCCACCCCGCTCGCGATATGTGGGCCACTCTTTGGATTGATCACACCGATGAGGACGGCGAGCATCCGATGCTTCTCCGCACCCACACCTCGCCCATGCAGGCGCGAATCATGGAAGCCACCGACCCTCCTGTGCGGGTCGTTGTGCCAGGACGGTGCTACCGCTACGAGGCCACCGACCCAACTCACGAATGGCATTTTTATCAGATCGAAGGCCTTGCTGTGGACCGGGGCATCACCCTCGCCGACCTGAAGGGCACGCTCTACGAGTTCGCCCGCCGCATCTTCGGAAGCGAGCGCAAGGTGAGATTCCGCTGCGACTACTTCCCCTTCGTCGAGCCAGGAGTGGATATGTCCATCGACTGCTTCCTGTGCGACGGCGTTGGATGTCGCGTGTGCCAGGACACAGGTTGGATCGAGATCATGGGCGCCGGGATGGTGCATCCAAAGGTGCTGGAGGGCGCGGGCTACGACCCAAACATCTACACAGGCTTCGCCTTCGGCATGGGGCCTGAGCGGGTGGCGATGCTGAAATACGGCATCGAGGACATTCGCTTGTTCTACGCCAACGACCTGCGCTTCCTGCGCCAGTTCGCATAGACTCTAATTCCGATTCGACCCAAATAACTCGATGACGCTCGGTCTTCATCGATAACGTATTTGAAGAGGTAATTCATGCTAGTGCCCCTATCCTGGCTCAAGAACTATGTGCCCATCACCGACACTCCGCAAGAGCTGGCGCACCGGCTTACCATGGCCGGAGTCGAGGTCGGAGACGTGGACGACATGGGCGCCAACTGGGAGCGAGACAAGGTCCTGGTGGGCCATGTCCTGTCAGTTGACCCCCATCCCAATGCCGACCGTCTGAGGCTCCCCACTGTGGACCTCGGCAACGGCGAGACCGCCACCGTGGTCTGCGGCGCTCCCAACGTCGCCGCAGGCCAGAAGATCGTGTTCGCCCGAGAGGGCGCGATGGTCTTCAGCCCTCGCTCTGGCAAGGTCGAGCAACTGAAGAAGGCGAAGATTCGAGGTGTTGAGTCCTCTGGCATGGTCTGCTCGGTGCTGGAGCTTGGCATGGGCGACGAGCACGAGGGCATTCTGGTGCTGGACGACGACGCCCCCGTCGGGACTCCGCTGGTTGACTACATGGGCGACGCCATTCTCGACGCCGAGGTAACGCCCAACCGACCCGACTGCCTCTCCATTCTGGGCATCGCCCACGAGGTGGCAGCCCTGACCGGCCAGACAGCCACAGAGCCAGACATCTCCTACCCCGAGGAAGGGCCGGACATCGAGAGCGAGGTCAAGATCGAAATCGCCGATCCTGAACTGTGCTATCGGTACACTGCCAGCCTGGTGACCGGAATCAAGATCGGCCCATCGCCTCAGTGGATGCAGGAAGCGCTCATCAAGGCGGGCCAGCGCCCCATCAACAACATGGTGGATATCACCAACTACGTCATGCTGGAGTACGGCCAGCCCCTCCACGCCTTCGATATCGACAAAGTTAAGGATAGGACGGTCATCGTCCGCGCCGCCCGCGAGGGCGAGAAGTTCGTCACTTTGGACGGCGAAACCCGCGAATTGGACCCTCCCATGCTCACCATCGCTGACACTCAGGACGCCATAGGTATTGCCGGAGTCATGGGCGGGGCCAACAGTGAGATGACCGACGACACGACATCCGTCCTGCTGGAGTCGGCCAACTTCAGCCCCATCAACACCCGTCGCACCCGCACCGCCCTGGACATGAACACCGAAGCGTCCTACCGCTTCGAGCGTGGCATCCGCGCCGCGCTGGCTCCCATCGCCCTGCGTCGAGCCACCAAACTGATGTTGGACCTGTGCGGAGGCCAGGCGGCCAAGGGTATCGTCGACCTTTACCCCACCGATCAGGAACCTCCGGTGGTAAAGATCAGCCGCAGCCGGATTCGCCAGGTGCTGGGAGTCGATTACACTACATCTCAAATAGAGAAGACGCTGACATCCCTGGGCTTCGAGAGAGCCAAGGAGCCGGGGGGGCTGATAGACCTCATCGAGGCAGTCGAAGCCGCGCCCGCCGCCGAGCGCGACAACACGCTGTGGATGAAGGTCCCCTACTGGCGCTCGGACATCACCATTGAGGATGATCTGGTGGAGGAGGTCGCCCGCACCGTCGGTTACGACACCATCCCCACCACCATGCTGTCCACCCAGATTCCCCATTGGGAGCCTCAACCCATAACCGAGCTGAAGGATGTTGTGAAGGACCTGATGGTCTCGGCAGGAATGCAGGAGACGATTTCTTACTCTCCCACCACGCTGGACAATCTCTCGAAAGTCGATGCGATCGACGAGACCAACCCGCCCCTGCGCATCGCCAACCCCCAGAGTTCCGAGTGGGAGTACATGCGCACCAGCCTGCGAGCCAGCGTGCTGAACACCCTCGGCTCCAACCGCCGAGTGGCCCAGAGCGACGGCATTCGCATCTTCGAGGTCGGGCGCGTCTATCTGCCTCAACAGGAAGCAAAAGAGCGCGAACTGCCCACCGAGAAAGAGGTCATGGTCGGAGCGCTGTCAGGCCCCAGGTTCCGAACGTCGTGGATGTCGTCCCAGGAGGACATGGGCTTCTTCGACGCCAAGGGAGCGCTGGAGCATCTGTTCGCCGGAATGGGAATTCAGGTGACCTACGAGGCGTCATCGGACTCCATACTCCATCCGGGCCGCACCGCCAGCCTGACCGCCGGGAAAATCTCGCTGGGGGTCATCGGCGAGGTTCAGCCTCAGGTGTTGGAGAGCTTCGATCTTGAGGGTTACCCTGTGGCCATGTTCGAGATTGATCTGGAGTCGCTACTCCAGGCGTCGTCTGAGGTCAACCTGTCCTATCAGGCCGCCAGCCGATTCCCAGAGTCCTACCGAGACCTGGCGCTCATCGTTAACTCTGACGTCTCCTCGGCCAGCATCCAGCAGATAATCAACCGCCACGGCCTGGTGTCCCGAAGCACCCCCTTTGACGTGTATGAGGGCGAGGGCGTTCCCGAAGGCAAAAAGTCCGTCGCCTACCGCCTCGTCTTCCAGTCTCCACGAGGCACCCTGACCTCCGAGGAAATCGACCGCTTCCAGGGCGACATTGTCCGCCAACTCCGCCGCCAGTTGGGCGCGGAGCTTCGAGGGTAGAATATTGATATAGAGTGGGGAATTCAGACTCTGACCTTGTTCCAGACCTTCGACAGGAGCAACAATAACATCAACTGAGTAACACGAAGAGTCAGAAATGAGTGCCAAAAAGGCTACTCGCCAGGTCCACATCGAGAAACACTTTGGATTATAACGGGAGGACTCGTGGCTACTGAACTCACCATGCCCCAGATGGGCTACGACATGCAGGAAGGTACCGTAGTGCGGTGGCTGAAATCGGAAGGTTCCCTAGTGCAGATCGGTGAGGCCATCGCGGAGATCGAGACTGATAAGGCGGTGATCGAGTTCGAGTCCTACGCCGAAGGCGTGCTGCACAAGATACTCGTCGCCGACGGCACGACGGTTTCCGTCGGCGAGACGATCGCCATAGTGGGAACCAAGTCGGAGATATTAGCGGCGTCGGCGCAATCCGCTCCGCTCATCAGTGCACTTTCGGACTCTGACTTTTCCTTGCGGAAAGTATCCGCTGCAACGTTGGGTGAGTTGGGCGATGGGGCTGCGGTCCAACCTCTCATCAGGGCATTGACTGATTCTGATGAAGATGTGCGGATACACGCTGCCGAGTCATTGGGCAAGTTGGGAGATGTATCTGCTGTACGACCGCTCGTCATGGCGCTCTCAGACTCTGTCAAGGAGGTGCGGGCTCAAGCTGCTAGATCGTTGGGTAAGTTGGAAGACGACTCTGCGGTCCAGCCCCTCATCAACACACTCTCGGATACTGACGAAGACGTGCGGTGGTACGCCGCCCAGTCGCTGGGGAATTTGAGCGATGCCACTGCGGTCCAGCCCCTCATCAACGCACTCTCGGATACTGACGAAGACGTGCGGTGGTGCGCCGCCCAGTCGCTGGGGAATTTGAGCGATGCCACTGCGGTCCAGCCCCTCATCAACGCACTCTCGGATACTGACGAAGACGTGCGGGCCGATGCCGCCTGGTCGCTGGGTCAATTGAGACACGTAATAGCCGTTCCGGCGTTGAGTCGTTTGCTATCGGATTCCTCAGAATTGGTCCGCGTGAACGTGACATGTGCGTTAGCTGCCCTGGGTGATGATTCAAAAACCTCTCTGTTAGCGGAACGGATTGGGGTTTTTGACGAACAGGCCGATTTTTTCGGTTACGAACAGCTACGGACCATTGTTGCGAGATCACTGGGTGATCTGAAGGCCCGGTCGGCAGTCCATAACCTGCTGATCGCTTCTGAAGAACGGGGGGGCGAAGTAAGAGAGGAAGCGATAAGGGCACTGGGAAAGATCGGCAACGAGTCCGCGTTGCCTCGCATAATCAGCGGTCTCACCGATGAGGCCAAGGCTGTTCGCGCGGTTTCGGCAGAAGCCGCAGCCATGCTCGGAGGCAGGTCTGTACTCTCTGAGATATTGCCCATGCTCTATGACCCCGAGTTGGAGGTCCGCCTCGCGGCGATCAAAGCGCTGGCTGATATCGGGGATGCGTCAGCCATCGATCACCTGAATCTCATGTTGAATGACAAACATCCACGGATCAAACGAGCCGCGTCGCAGGCTATCGAGCGGTTACAAGAAGGCTCTACACGTGCTACGAAAACTCAGGTTACAGAGGAACCCTCGAAGTCCGTCAGATTGCTAGTCGAGATTGAGCCTGCTTCCGAAGCGTTGGTTGTTGACCATTACGCCCGGCTCGAAGGCTCAATAGCAAACCTCGGTGAAGGAACAGCGAGCAACATCAGATTGGTCTTGTCAGGCCCAGCGGTCGGAGACGAGCGCCAGGTCGATGTCATGGACCAGCTTGGGACCGAGCAGACGTCCCGGTGGCACGCTCCCATCCAACCCACTGCGGCAGGGTCGGTCCCTTTAATGTGGCAGTTGACCTTCAGTGACGCTGGCGAGACCAGCCACCAGCTGACTGGCGCCGAGTACATCCAGGTGACCCAGGCCAACGAGTCCACCGGCGCGTCATCACCTGCGGTGCATGTCGAAAAACTGTTCCAAGGCCC
>JASLRP010000192.1 GCA_030743915.1 SAR202 cluster bacterium
GCCGCCGTTCTGGGAATCACGATGGCGCTCTCAAGACAGGTATCCGGCAAAGGTGTCCGAGTCAACGCAGTGATGCCTTCGCTGATCGAATCCCGAGACTTCGGCTGGACGCCGGAGGAGCGGGAAGAGCGCATCAGCATCTACCCGCTGGGAGTGGGCCAACCCAGCGACGTGGGCGAGGCAATCCGGTATCTGGTCAGTCCTGCTGCTCGCTGGGTCTCCGGCACCGCGCTCCAGCTCACCGGAGGTTATCAGGGCTGAGTATTTCACACTCCGATAACCACAAACCTGCGATCAAAGCGTTCCTGATTGATCTCGATGGCACCCTCATCGGCCCGGACGAGCGGATATCACCGAGGGTCGCTCAGGCAGTCAGGCGGGTGTCCCAACGGATTCCGGTGTCCATCGCGACGGGCCGGGAGCCGAAGGACGCCATCGGCTACGCCCAAATCCTGGGTCTCACAACGCGCCAGATATCCGACAACGGAGCGCTGATACTGGACTCGACTGGGAATGAGGTCTGGAGCGTGCCGCTCGGACAGATCAATTCGGCGCGGGTCATGGAGATCATCGCGGCGCGAGGTTACCCGTTCATCGCGACTCACCCCGGAGGGACCATTCTGGACTTCCGGGAAATCGAGTCTCAGGACCTGACCCGCATCTCCGCCCTGGACATGACGGAGGATGTCGCTGACGCGCTGGTTGAGGAGACCCGAGCCTACGGAGCCATGAACATCGTAAAAGCGTCCCTGCCCTACAACGGTCTGTGGGCCGTCGATTTCACCAGCGAAGGCGTCGACAAGGCGGCAGCGGCGCGGGTCCTGGCGTCGATGACCGGCATCCAGGCCAACCAATTCGTCGCCGCCGGTGACAGCTACAACGACCTGCCAATGCTCAAGCTCGCGGGCATGAGCATCTCAATGGGCAACGCGCCAGATCAGGTCAAGCAAGTGGCTGATTACGTCGCTCCGTCTGTCGAAGAGGACGGGCTGGCAGTCGCCATCGACGAGTTCATATTGCCAAGTCTCGATCACGGAGGTGTAGTCAATGACCATTAACTCACAGGAAGAATTACGGGGTATGGCGCGCGTCGGCGAAATAGTGAAACTCGCGTTGGATGAGATGAAAAAAGAGGTCCGGGCCGGAGTCACCACACAACAACTCGACGATATATGCTCCGGTGTTTTTGACACCTACGGCGCTCGCTCTGCACCGCAACTCGCCTACGATTTTCCTGGCGCGGCGTGTATCAGCATCAATGATGAGGCAGTCCACGGCATCCCAAAGCCCACGCGGACTGTAGAGTCCGGTGATCTGATCAAGCTTGACGTAGCCGCCGAACTGGATGGCTTCATTGCTGACGCAGCGGTGACAGACACTGCTGGAATAACTTCTCCAGACAATCTCAGATTAGCGAAATGCCCGCAGTCAGCGCTCCTCATGGCCCTGAGTATCGCCCGAGCAGGAAGGCGTCTCAATCTCATAGGAAAGACCGTGCAGACCGAGGTCGAACGCCAGGGATTCAACATCATCCCGGAACTGGGCGGTCATGGCGTCGGCAGGGCGATTCACGAGGACCCCTTCGTGTCCAACCAGTACAATCCGTGGGACAGTCAGCGGCTCAATCCTGGGCTCGTCATAGCGATTGAACCCGTTATTTCCAGTGGGTCACCAGAGGCATACAAAGCGCAAGATGGCTGGGCCATAAAGACTTCGGACGGAGCGCCGTCCGCCCACTTCGAGCACACAGTGGTCATCACCCATGAGCGTCCAATCGTGTTGACCGCGTAAGCGCGTCGTGGAGGAGTTTCAGATACGAACCTGCTCCACCACTATGCTATAATTTTCTGCGTGGAGAGGTGGCCGAGCGGCTTAAGGCGCTAGTCTCGAAAACTAGTTTGGGGGCAACCTCAACGTGGGTTCGAATCCCACCCTCTCCGCCACATCGTTCAGGTCGCCTGTTTGCTGATGACTTGACTGCGGGGATGTCCGCTGGCACAATGCCGAAAGTCCCCCGACTCCTTAGCGCGGAGAGATGCCAGAGAGGCCGATTGGGCACGACTGGAAATCGTGTGTCCCTGCAAGGGGACCGTGGGTTCGAATCCCACTCTCTCCGCCACCCACATTACGAGCGCCGATACGGGGCGTCTCTGCGTCCGTTCTTTCGTCCTCAACTCAGCCAATGCGAATCCATGTGCTAGAATCAATCCTGCATATGGATGACAAAGAACTAAAATACTGGATAGCGTTCAATCGAGTGTCGAGAGTCGGCAGGGCCAGAATGGCGCTGCTGGAGGGCCACTTCGGCTCCCTGTCTCGCGCTTGGGAAGCCGACTCAATGGAGTTGGCGGGCGCAGGACTTGATCGAGGCACTGTCCGCCACATCGCAAACCAGCGACCGAAAATCGATCCGGACCGCGAGTTGGAAGCCCTGAGAACGGCCGGCGTCAAAGCCGTCACATGGCACGATTCTGAATATCCCTCTCGATTGGGAGAGATTTACGACAAGCCTCCGGTGTTGTACGTTAAAGGTGATCTGCCGCCCGATGACGCCCGCCCGGTAGCCGTGGTCGGCACCCGGCGAGCCACCGCCTATGGCCGCGAGGTCGCGCATCAGCTAAGCTCCGAGCTTGCCAGAGCCGGCGTTACGATAGTAAGCGGTCTGGCTCGCGGTATCGACGGCATTGCCCATCGCGCGGCCCTGGAAGCGGAACAGCAAACGGTGGCCGTGCTGGGCAGCGGCGTGGACGTCATCTACCCCAGGGAGCATACTTCGCTGGCTGAGCGGATCGCCAATAACGGCGCGGTGGTCTCTGAGCATCCCCTGGGCGCTCGGCCCAGCGCTCAGAACTTCCCCAGGCGCAACCGCATCATAAGCGGGATGACGCTGGGCACCGTGGTGATCGAAGCTCCTGAGGGCAGTGGCGCTCTTTTGACAGCAAACCACGCCATCGAGCAGGATAGAGAAGTGTTCGCCGTTCCGGGCAGCATATTGTCTCCCGGCAGTCAGGGAGCCAACCGGCTGATCCGCGATTCTGGCGCGAAATTGGTAACCAACGTTAAGGACATTTTAGAGGAGCTAAATCTCTCCACCGTCACCCACCAACTTGAAATGGCAGCCTTCTTCCCCGAAGATGAGGCGGAGGCTGCGGTGCTCAAGTTTGTAAGTTTCGATCCTATACATATTGACGAAATAACAAGAAACTCCGCCCTCGCAGCCTCGACAGTTAGCAGCGCGCTGACTATGATGGAGCTTAAGGGTCTTGTCAAACAGGTGGGCGGAATGAACTACATGAGGCTGAAAGAGACCCGAACTGCATACCAAATAGTGTGAGGCATAATGGCAAAAGATCTTGTAATAGTTGAATCTCCGGCCAAGGCGCGAACGGTCCAGCGCTTCCTCGGCGACAAATACGTGGCGCTGGCCTCCATGGGCCACGTCCGAGACCTACCGCGAGGGAAAATGGGCGTTGACCTGGAAACAGGCAGCTTCGACCCGACCTACGCAGTGATGGACGACAAAAAGAAGATCCTCACAGAACTTCGCAAGGCCACCAAAGAGGCCGACACAGTTTATCTGGCAACTGACCCGGACCGCGAGGGCGAGGCCATCTCCTGGCATCTTATGGAAGCCATCAAGATTCCGAAGAAGAAGGCCAAGCGCGTCGTGTTCCACGAGATCACCCGCGACGCCATCAACGAGGCCTTCGCCGATCCCCGCGACCTCGACAAAGACCTCATCGACGCCCAGCAGGCCCGACGGGTGCTGGACCGGATCGTTGGATACAAGCTCAGTCCCGTGTTATGGGGCAAGGTGCGCCGAGGGCTGTCCGCTGGTCGCGTTCAGTCCGTGGCCCTGCGCCTGGTGGTGGACCGGGAGGCTGCGATTAACGCCTTCACCCCCGTCGAGTACTGGTCCATTGACGCTGACATGTCCAAACGGCCGCAGAACGGCCGGGAGAACCTGTTCTCCTCGTCACTGCACTCGATCAAGAAAACCAAGGGCCGCATCGAAATCCCCAACGAAGAGCGTTCTAACGAAATCCTGAAAGACCTTGAGGGCGTCAACTACATTGTGT